>JBDSAN010000090.1:0-14849 GCA_039922115.1 Jatrophihabitantaceae bacterium | reverse complement strand
TAAGCCGGCGGTCGACTTGATCGGGTAGATAGCCAGCTCGCGAACCTGCATCGATCAGGACCCGCGATGCATCGGGTCAACGCCGGCCCGCTCCAGCAACAAGCCGGCCGCGCCGAGCAGCACGGTGGCCGTCCCGGTGACTCGCTGAGCCTGGCCGACGCGGCGCCGGTGTTGCTCACCTCCGAGGCTTCGCTGGCCCAGCTCAACGAATGGGTGGCTGATCGGGCAGCCGCCGAAGGCGAACCGGTGCTGCCCGCGCTGGCGATGGCCCGGTTCCGTCCGAACGTGGTCATCGACGGCCAGCGGCCCTTTGCTGAGGACGGCTGGCAGGGCGTCCGGATCGGTGCTGTCCGGTTCCGGCTGGCCGAGCTGTGCGATCGCTGCGTGATGACCACCATCGACCCGGACCGGTTGACCACCGGCAAGGAGCCGATCCGGACGCTGGCCAGGCACCGCCGCTGGGACCGCTTGACCTGGTTCGGCGTCCGGTTGATACCGCAATCGACCGGACTGTTGCGGATCGGGGATCAGGTCGAGTTGGCATGAGGTGTGCCCCACCTGACAGCCTCGTTTCAAACGAGCTTGACAAACGAGGGCTAGCTAGACTGCCCGCATGCAGCGTCGTGACTCAGCTCGAAGCAAGCTGAGTCCGGCACGGGCCATCGCGATCCTGATCGCTGCCGGAATGGGCTTGGCTGCGGTCTGCCTGGTGGTCTTCGCGACCACTCAGAAGCAGCTGCAGATCGGGGTATTGCTGGGACTGTGGGGCGGGCTGATCGCGGCCTTCCTGGTTTTCGGCGCGCGCCGAAGCCAAGCCGAGCAGAGCGAGCGGCTGGCCGAAGCCGAGCGCCAGGTCAGCCAGCTGCACGAAGCCCAGCTGCGGGTGTCCCAGCTGCAGCGTGAGCAACTTGCCGTGGCTCAGCAGGCCCCACCGTCGCAGGAGTTGCAACTGCGCCGGCAAGGCGAGCTGGAGCTGTCCCGCGAGGTCGCCGCCCGCCGGGAGGCAGACCTCAACCTGGAACTGTCGTTGCGTCGCGAGATCGAGCGGATGATGACCGAGCACATCGGTGCGCTGCGTGAGGAGGTGGCCTCGCTGCGTGCTGAGGTGGTAGACAAGCTGGGTGGGCAACTCCGGTTGGAGCGAATCGAGACCACCCGGCTGATCGGCTCGGACTTGGAAGCCCTGCAGCACGAGATCAGGCGGTTGGCTGGCAGCCAGCCGGACCATTCACCGCCGCAGGTGACAGTATCGGGGCCGCTACCCCGCCTGGCTTGGGACAGCGCCGGTTTCGGCGCGGACGCCCCGGCGAGCACGCCGCCCTGGCGGGTCGAGCACCAAGGCCGGGTTGAGCACCAAGGCCGGGTTGAGCACCAAGGTGACATCGTTGACGCCGAGGTGATCGAGGCAGAAGCCGAACATGCGACAGCACACGATGAGGTGAGTCCGCCTGTGACGCCTTTCGAGGCACCCCACCCGGCCCAACCGGGAGTTCGTAGCGAGCCCGAACCGGCCAGCTGGCAACCGCCTGCCGCTGAGCCTGCGCGGGCCGCTGAGCCAGCGCGAACTGCCGAGCCACCGGCTGTGCCGTCGCCAGTTGCCGACCAGCCAGCGGAACCGGCGGCCTGGTCGGCACCGACCGTGGTGAACGCTGACCCGCTGACCGGCCCGGCCCGGCCGGTCGCCCGCGAAGCGGATGAGCTGCCGCTGCCGCTCTACCGGCAGAGCGAGCAGGTGGCCGCGTTCACCTCGTCCTTCGATCCGTTCGCCGGCCTGCCCAGGTTGAGCCCGTTGCCTGACGACGTCGAGCTGATCCAGGATCCGGAGCCCGAGCCCGAGCCGCCGGCCTTCGATCCGGTCGAGGACGCGCGGTTGCGCGCCGGGCGCCGCCGGGCGCCGGACAGCGAGGATCCGGACCAGCCGCGCTACCACGGTCGCCGCCGCGCCGGTGCCGAGGAGGCTGAGCTGAACGGGCACCGCCGGACCGAGGAAGCGCCCCCGCCGCCACCGCCGCCGAGCCGGCCGGCCGAGCCGGGTTCCGGCCGTCGCCGGGCGCCCGATGATGCACCCGATGACCTGCTGGCCCGGATTCCCAAGTACTGATCCGGCTGCCGCTGACTGATCCGGTACCGCGCCGGCTACCGCGCCGGCTACCGCGCTGTACCGCGCCGGCTACCGCACTAACGGCTCGGTGGCCTCAGAACCAGCGGTCGTCGTCCCGGTTGGCCGCTGCCCGGGCCCGCTGGCTGGCGGCATCGGCGATCACGCCAGCTGCGATGGTCCGGATCGAGGCATCGATGTCGACCGTGGTCTGATCGGCCAGCAGGTAGACCAGGTAGGCGAGTTCGGAGAGCTGCCCGGACCACTGTGCGGGATCCGGAACGGTCGCCGGCCGCCGTCGGTGGCACGGTTGGTGGTCTCGGACAGCCGTCCGAGCGCGCTGACTGCCTGCAGCAGCAGGGCCGGCGCAGTCGCGTGGGCGCCGGCCGAATCGGCTGCGCTGGCCACCACCGCCTGTAGTTCGCTCATGGCCGCAGAACCTAGCCGATGGCCCGGTTGGCTGCTCGAATAGGCTCAGGTACGTGACTGCACACCGCGACGCTCCCCGATTGCGGGTCGCGGTAATCGGGGTCGGTCGGGTGGGCTCGGTGCTCGGAGCCGCACTGGCCCGGGCCGGCCACCAGGTGGTTGCCGGTACCGGGGTCAGCCGCGAGTCGGTGCGTCGAGCGGCCCGGCTGCTGCCCGGCGTCCCGCTGATGCCGGCCGACGAGGCTGCCGGCCTAGCCGACCTGGTGCTGCTGACGGTGCCCGACAGCCAGCTGCCCGGCCTGATCCAGGGCCTGTCGGCAACCTCGGTCTGGCAGCCCGGCCAGCTGGCCGTACACACCTGCGGCGCGCACGGCATCGAGGTGTTCGCACCGGCCGCCGAGATCGGCGTGGTCGGGATGGCGCTGCACCCGGTGATGACCTTCGCCGGCCGGGACGAGGACCTGCTGCGGCTGGAAGGCGCCGCCTTCGGGGTCACCGCGCCGCTGGAATACCGGCCGATCGCCGAGACGCTGGTCCTGGAACTGGCCGGCGAGCCGATCTGGGTGCCCGAACAAGCCCGCGCCGGCTATCACGCCGGGCTGTCGATGGCCTCCAATCACCTGGTCACGCTGGTCAACGACTCGCTGGACGTGCTGCGCTCGGCCGGCGTGGAGGATCCGGTCCGGCTGCTCGCGCCACTGCTCAACGCCTCGCTGGACAACGCCCTGCGGCTCGGCGACGACGCGCTCACCGGGCCGGTGTCGCGCGGTGACCGGGCCACCGTCGAGGCGCACCTGAACGCGTTGCAGGGCACCAAGTTCCGCAAGCCGTACCTGGCGATGGCGCTGCGCACCATGCAGCGCGCCTATGCCAGCGGCCGGCTCAGCCAGCAGCAATGTGCCGATCTGATCGAGGGAATCGAGCATGCGGAGGGCACCGGCGAGTGAGCTTCCAGCACCGGACCGAACTGGTCCACACCCGCGAGCAGCTTGCCCAGGCCCGAGCGAGGCTGGCCGGCTCCGTCGGGTTGGTGCCCACCATGGGCGCCCTGCACGCCGGCCACCTGGCCAATTTCGCCGCCGCCCGGGCCAGCTGCGACACGGTGGTGGCAAGCATTTTCGTCAACCCGATGCAGTTCAACCAGGCCGCCGACCTGGACCGCTACCCACGTCCGATCGAGGCTGACCTGGCGCTGTGCGAGCAGGCCGGGGTGGACCTGGTCTGGGCGCCAGAGGTCGACACCATCTACCGGGGTGGCCCGGCCGGGGTGTGGGTCACCGCCGGTTCGCTGGGCAACCAGCTGGAAGGGCCGAACCGGCCCGGCCACTTCGACGGGGTGCTCACCGTCGTCAGCAAGCTGCTGCACCTGGTGCGGCCGGACTCGGCCTACTTCGGTGAGAAGGACTACCAGCAGCTGACCCTGATCCGCCGGCTCGTCTACGACCTGGACCTGCCCGTCCGGATCGTCGGGGTGCCGACCGTCCGGGAGCCGGACGGGCTGGCGCTATCCAGCCGCAACGTCTTTCTCGCGCCCGCCGAGCGGCAGCAGGCGCTGGCGCTGAGCCGGGCGCTGCAGGCCGGTGCCGCGGCGGCCGGCACCGCCGAGCAGGTGCTGGCAGCGGCCGAGGCGGTACTGGCCGAGCAACCGGGCCTGGCTATCGACTACCTCGCGTTGCGCGATCCTGAGCTGGGGCCGCCGCCGACCGGCGGCCCGGCCCGGTTGCTGGTCGCCGGCACCGTCGGGGCCACCCGGCTGATCGACAACGTCGCGATCGAGCTGGCCGGATGAACCTGCCGCAGCGGCTGCTCGCGCCAGCACCTGGCTGGATCGTCGACACCGACGTGGTGGTGGTCGGCTCCGGCATCGCCGGGCTGACCACCGCGCTGCGGATCGCCAGCGGCGGCTTGGTGCGTCCCGGACCGGCAGGGACGCGCGGCCTGCGGGTGCTGGTGGTGACCAAGGACGTCCTGGCGGCCGGCTCGACCCGGTGGGCGCAAGGCGGCATCGCAGCCGCGCTCGGTGCCGACGACAGCCCGTCCGAACACCTGTCCGACACCCTGATCGCCGGGGTCGGCCTGTGCGATCCGGCTGCGGTGCAGGTGCTGGTGGACGAGGGCCCAGCGGCGGTGCGGGATCTGATCGAGCTGGGTACCCGGTTCGACCGGACCGGCAGTGGTGAGCTGTCGCTGACCAGGGAAGGTGGCCATCACCGGGACCGGATCGCCCACGCCGGCGGCGACGCGACCGGGGCCGAGATCGAGCGGGCGCTGGTCGCGGCGGTGCTGGCCGAGCCGGGCATCGAGGTGATCGAGCACGCCCTGGTGCTGGACCTGCTGCCAACCGCTGCCGGCGGGGTCGGCGCGGTCACCCTGCACGTGATGGGCGAAGGCCAGCTGGACGGGGTCGGTGCGGTCCGGGCCCGGGCGATCGTGCTGGCCACCGGCGGCATCGGCCAGGTGTACGCGGCGACCACCAACCCGCCGGTGTCCACCGGGGACGGGGTGGCCGCCGCGCTGCGGGCCGGTGCGGTGGTGCGCGACCTGGAATTCGTCCAGTTCCACCCGACCGTGCTGTGGCTCGGCGGTGCGGCATCCGGCCAGCAACCGCTGGTCAGCGAGGCGGTACGGGGCGAGGGCGCCTTCCTGGTCGACGATCAGGGCGTCCGGTTCATGGCCGGCCAGCACGAGCTGGCCGACCTGGCACCGCGCGACGTGGTGGCCAAGGCGATCCTGCGCCGGATGCGCGAGACCGGCATGCAGCACATGTGGCTGGACGCCCGGCACTTCGGCGCCGAGAAGTGGCGGGTGCGCTTTCCGACCATCCTGGCCACCCTGACCTCGCTGGGCATCGACCCGGTCCGCCAGCTGATCCCGGTCGCGCCGGCCGCGCACTACGCCAGCGGCGGGATCGCCACCGACCTGCACGGACGCACCTCGGTACCCGGCCTCTACGCCTGTGGTGAGGCGGCCTGCACCGGCGTGCACGGCGCCAACCGGCTCGCGTCCAACTCGCTGCTGGAGGGGCTGGTGTTCGGCCGACGGATCGCCGCCGACGTCCTCACCGACCTGGCCGAGCCCCGGCCGCTGCCCGAGCTCGGCATCGACGTGCGGGGCGCCGGCATCCTGGCCGCGGGCGTCCGTGGCCAGCTGCAGGCCGAACTCTCGG
Organism: Jatrophihabitantaceae bacterium; assembly: GCA_039922115.1. Classification (GTDB taxonomy): domain Bacteria; phylum Actinomycetota; class Actinomycetes; order Mycobacteriales; family Jatrophihabitantaceae; genus Jatrophihabitans_A. The sequence goes on along the minus strand of JBDSAN010000090.1, from coordinate 9,156 downwards.
CCGATGCCGGCGTGCTGCGCGACGCGGCCGGGCTGGCGCGGGCTGGTGCGGCGCTGCAGAAGCTGTCGGCCCAGCGCAGCAGCCAGCCCGGTACCGAGTCGTGGGAGGCGACCAACCTGCTGACCATCGCCAGCGCGCTGGTGGCTGCCGCCGCCCGCCGAACCGAGACCAGAGGCTCGCACTGGCGCGAGGACTTCGGGTCAGCTGAGCCGGGCTGGCTCGGCCACCTGGATCAGCGACTCGGCCCGGATGGCACCATCTCAACCGAATACCAACCGATGCGCACCTGATGGGGAGGCCCGAGCAGATGAGCTCACCGCAGCCGTCGATCGATCCGGCGGTGCTGGCAGCGATCAGCCAGGCCGGGCTCAGCCCGGTGATGGTGTCGCACGTGGTCGGCCGGGCGCTGGCCGAGGACCTGGCCGACGGCCCGGACATCACCACCACCGCGACCATCGAGGCCGACCAGCTCGGACGGGTCGAGGCGGTGCCCCGGCAAGCCGGCGTGCTGGCCGGGCTGTCGGTGCTCGGTTACGTCTTCGAGGTGGTCGGCCAGGGCCGGGTCAGCGTCCGGTTCCTGGCCCAGGACGGTGACATCGTCGATGTCGGCCAGGTGCTGCTGGTCGCGACCGGCCCGGTGCGTGACCTGCTCACCGCCGAGCGGACGGCGCTGAACCTGCTCACCCACCTGTCCGGCATCGCCACCCTGACCAGGCTGTGGGTGAGCGCGATCGGTGCCAGCAAGGCCAGCATCCGCGACACCCGCAAGACCACCCCCGGCCTGCGCGCGCTGGAGAAGTACGCGGTGCGCTGCGGTGGTGGCCTCAACCACCGGATGTCGCTGTCAGATGCCGCCCTGATCAAGGACAACCACGTGGCCGCCGCCGGCTCGGTGCGCCGGGCCTTCGAGCTGGTCCGGGCGGCCGCGCCAGAGCTGCCGGTCGAGGTCGAGGTCGACAGTGTCGAGCAGTGCGCCGAGGCGATCGAGGCCGGCGCGGAGCTGATCCTGCTGGACAACATGAGCCTGGGCGAGCTGCGCAGCTGCGTCGCGCTGGTGGCTGGCAGTGAGGTCAAGCTGGAGGCCTCCGGCGGGCTGAGCCTGCAGGTCGCCGCTGCGGTCGCCGCGACCGGGGTCGACTACCTCGCGGTCGGCGCGCTGACCCACTCGGCACCCGCGCTGGACATCGGGCTGGACCTGATCGCCGACGAGCCACGGGACGGTAACCGCTGATGCTGCTGGCTATCGATATCGGCAACACCAACACCGTGCTCGGCGCTTTCGACGGCGACCGGATCGTGCATTCCTGGCGGGTGAAAACCGATGCCCGCAATACCGCCGACGAGCTGATGCTCACCTTCAAGGGCCTGCTGCACGGCCTGCCGGTCACTGGCATCGCGGCCTGCTCCACGGTGCCGGCGGCCTGGCGCGAGCTGCGCACGATGCTGACCCGGTACTGGCCGGAACTGCCCACCGTGTTGGTCGAACCGGGCATCAAGACCGGCGTCGCACTGCTGTTCGACAACCCGAAAGAGATCGGCTCGGACCGGATCGTGAACACCCTGGCTGCCTTCCACCTGGTCAACGGGCCGGCGATCGTGGTCGATTTCGGGACGTCCACCAACTTCGACGTGGTCAGCGGCAAGGGTGAGTTTCTCGGTGGCGCGCTGGCGCCTGGCATCGAGATCTCGTTGGACGCGCTGGCGGCCCGGGCTGCCCAGCTGCGCAAGGTCGAGCTCGCGGTGCCCCGCTCGCCGATCGGCAAGAACACCGTCGAGGCGCTGCAATCGGGCATCATCTACGGCTTCGCCGGCCAGGTGGACGGCCTGGTCCGCCGGATCGCCGCCGCCCTGGTGCCCGAAGCCCCTGATTCGATCGAGGTAATCGCGACCGGTGGGCTGGCGCCGCTGGTGGTCGAGCACGCCGAGACGGTGACCCGGCACGAGCCCGATCTCACCCTGCTCGGGCTGCGGCTGATCTTCGACCGCAATACCTGAGCGCTGCAATACCTGAGCGCTGCAATACCTCAAGCGCTGCAACACCTCAACGCAGGCCTGCCGGTTTAGCGCCGGTACTGCCGGACGGTCTTGGTCCGGTGCGGAAACCGGATGACCGGGCCCTGCAGTTCGGCATGCCGCTCGACGAGCAACCGCAGCCGCCGGTCGATCGCGGCCTGCTCGCCGGCCGGCCGGGTGATCACCCAACTCCAGGTGTGCATCAGGTCGCGCAACGCGTCGGCACCGGCCAGCTCGTAGGTCCAGTGCGTCCAGTGCTCGGCGAGTTCACCGAACAGGCTCGGGTCGAGGTTCTCAGCGGCGCTGTTGCTGGTGGGCGGGTCCGGGTCGCGCATCGCCTCGTACAGCCCGCTCACCCAGGCCGCGGACCGGTCGGAGAAGTTCCAGATCAGGCCGAGGACGCCGCCGGGACGCAACACCCGGGCCAGCTCGCGATCAGCGGCCGGCCGGGCGAACCAGTGAAAGGCCTGGCCGACCAGCACCGCATCGACGCTGGCATCCGGCAGCGGGATCCGCTCGGCGCTGCCCGCCAGCGCGGTGGCCGCCGGGACGTGAGCGGCCAGTTGCTCGCGCATGCTGGCGTCCGGCTCGACCGCGATCACCTCCTCAGCGCGGCCGACCAGCAGCTGGGTGAGCTTGCCGGTGCCTGCACCGAGATCGAGAATCTGCTCTGGTTGCTGGTGATTGGCCAGCACGAAGTCGATGGACTCGACCGGATAGGTCGGCCGGACCTGCGCGTACCGGACGGCCTCGGCACCGAACGAGCGAGCGAATCGCGAACCCGGCAGGTCAGTCGTCATGGGTGCATCCTTGCTGATTGCCGGTGTCGAGAGTGGAGCCCTAGCAGTGCCATGCCCGGTCAGGACGCCACTCGTGACCGTTACAGCCAGCCGCGCGCTTCGGCCTCGCGGTAGGCCGCCATCCGGTTGCGGACACCGGTCTTGGCGATCGCGGCCGACAGGTAGTTGCGGACCGTCCCCTCGGACAGGAACAGCCGGCCGGCGATGTCGGCCACCGTGGCGCCGTCGCGCGAGGCGACCAGCACGTCCCGCTCCCGGCCGGTCAGCGGCGAGGCGCCACCGGCCAGGGTGGCTGCGGCCAGCGCCGGGTCGACCACCCGCTCACCGAGGGCGACCCGTCGAACCGCATCGGCCAACTGCTCGGCCGGCGCGTCCTTGACCACGAAGCCGAGCGCGCCCGATTCCATCGCCCGCCGCAGGTAGCCCGGCCGGCCGAACGTGGTCAGGATGATCACCCGCACCGCCGGCAGCTGCTGCGCCAGCGCGGCGGCGGCAGCCAGCCCGTCCAGGCCGGGCATCTCGATATCCAGCAGCGCGACGTCTGGCCGGTGCTCGATAGCAGCAGCCACCACCAGGTCGCCCCGGCCGACCTCGGCGACCACCTCGAAGTCCGGCTCCAGGCTGAGCAGCGCGGCCAGCGCGGACCGGACCAGCGCCTGGTCATCGGCCAGCAACAGCTTGATTTTCAAATGGGAATGTCGATCGATCGTCCTCATGCCGGCAACTCCACCCGTAGCAGCCACCCTGGCCGATCCGGTCGCACCCCGCTGGTCAGGCTGCCACCGGCACCGACCACTCGCTCGCGCAGCCCGGTGAGCCCGTTGCCGGCCACCGAAGTGGCCGAACCGCTGCCGTCGTCGCTGATCTCGATCGAGTGGGACCCGAGCCGGACCTCGCAGTTGTGGGCGTGGGCGTGCCGGACCACGTTGGTAACCCCCTCGCGCACCACCCAGGCGAACAGCTCGCTGTCGGGTTGCTCGACCGAGTCGATCGCACCGGGCAGGTTGGCCGAGACGCCGGCCGCGCGGAGCACCTCACGGGCGGCGGCCAGTTCGTTGGCCAGCGTCACCTCCCGGTAGCCGCTCACCGCTGCCCGGACGTCAGCCAGCGTCCGCCTGGTCAAGCTCTCCACCTCGGCGATCTCGGCTGCGGCCCGGGCCGGATCGACGGTGGCCAGCCGGCTTGCCAGCGCTGCCTTCACCGTGATCGTGGTCAGCGAATGTCCGAGCAGGTCGTGCAGGTCCCGCGCGATCCGGGCGCGCTCGTTCTCGGTGGCAAGCCGGGCCACCTCGGAGCGGGCCGCGGCCAGCGCGGCGTTGGACCGGATCACCGCGAAGAAGCCGAACATGGCCAGTGAGACGATCGCGATCGCGCTGGCGGTCGACCAGTCGGTGCCAGCGTGCCAGCTCGCGATCCGGGGCGGCACCAGCACCGGGACGAGCAGGTACCCGGCGATGATCGGCACGGCGTGCAACCACCGGGCCGCGACCGTGAGTACCGAGACGTAGACCAGCATCACGAACGCGTCCTGGTGGGCGAAGGGCAGTTCGGCGGCGGTCAGCGCGAGCATGCCCGCGTAGTACAGCCAGAACGTCCGTGGCGCGGTGCCGTTGCGACCGGCCACCATCGCGGCCAGGTAGCAGGCGCAGAAGCCGATCAGGATGGCCAGCCCGAGCACGGTGCCCAGGCCGTCGGAGTGGTCGAGCACGCCACCGCCGGTCTGGATCAGGTAGACCAGGAAGACGCTGGGAAAGACCAGCTGTCGCCAGGATCGGACGGTGCTGCTGGTATCGCCGATCAGCTCGGTCGCCGTGATGCCCGGTCGGGTCTTGCCCGGTCGGGTCTTGCCCGGTCGGTTCTTGCCCGGTCGGTTCGGGTCAGTTCGGTTCGCCATTGCCGCGCCGGCTCAGTTCGCCCGGCGGGTGTCGGCCTGAAAGGCCTTGGCCGCCAGGACGGTGAACACCGCCGTCCAGCCGAGGATCACCAGCCAGCCCTTGGCCGACCAGCCGCTACCACCGACCGCGATGTGGCCGGCCTGCACGATCCAGTAGGACGGGATGTAGCTGCCGATTTTGCCGAGTGTTCCGCTCACGGGATACCAGGATCCACCGACCAGCGCGAACAGCGACATCAGGCCACCCATGATCGGGCCCATCGCGTCGACCGAGGCGATGTGACCGATCCAGATGCCCAGCGCCGCGAACGGGATCAGCCCGATCAGGATGAAGGCCGTCATCTGCACCCACTCGACCAGGCTGGCGCGGGCGCCGAAGCTAATGCCGGCGAGGTACATCGCAGCGACGGTGTGCAGTGCGGCCAGGTAGCCGACGACCACCTTGGCGGCGAGGTAGGTCCGCGGCCGCAACGGCGACAGCCGCAACTGTCGATTCCAGCCGGTGCTGCGGTCGCTGGCGATCCGAGCGCCGCCGGACACCACCGCGCCCATCGCACCGAAGCCGAGCATGCCGACCATGTAGTAGGTGATCGGGGTGATCGAACTGGGAAAGCCCTCGGCATTGCGGTTACTCACGCCGAACACCAGGAACAGGATCACCGGAAAGGCCAGCGAGAAGATGTAGGACTGCCGGTTGCGCAGCGTGCGCAGGACCTCGTACTTCAGGTAGGTGGTGTTCATCGGGCAACCTCGCTGACTGGACGGCCGGTGTCATCGGATTCGGAGCCGCCGCCGGTCAGCTTGCGGAAGGCCTGCTCCAGCCCGGCTCCGGCGATTTCGATATCTCGCAGGTCCGGGTAGCGGTGCAACAGCTCGCGGATCGTCCGGTCCGAATCCTCGCAGCCGAGCACGATCGCATCGCCGCGCCGATCGACTGATACGACGCCAGCCAGCGCTCGGAGCTCGGCCTCCGACGCTGCCGGCAGGGTGGCTCGAATGGTTCGCAGGCCGACGAGTGCCTTGATCTCGGTGGTCGGCCCGTCGGCCACGATGCTGCCGCTGGCCATCAGCACGATCCGGTCGGCGTAGCTGTCAGCCTCCTCCAGGTAGTGAGTGGCGAAGATGACGGTCTTGCCGCTCGCGGCGACCTCGCGCATCGTGGTCCAGAACTGGTGGCGGCCCTCGACGTCCATCGCGACGGTCGGCTCATCGAGCACCAGCAGGTCAGAATTGGACACCAGCGCGATGGCGAACCGGGCTCGCTGGGTCTGCCCGCCGGACAACTTGTTCGTCCGCTGGTCGGCGAAGGCGGCAATGCCGGTCAGCTCGATCGCGGTCTCGACCGGCAGCGCGTTGGGGTAGAGCGAGGCCACCGAGCTGATCAGCTCACGGACGGTGAGATAGGGCACCAGCGATCCGACCTGCAGCATCCCGCAGATCAGGCCGCCAGCGACTGCCTCGGTCGGGGATTGACCGAATACCCGCACCTGGCCGGTGTCGGGGCTGGCGAGCCCCAGTAGCAGGTCGATGGTGGTGGACTTGCCGGCCCCGTTCGGGCCGAGCAGGGCTACCGTCTCGCCCGGCTCGATTCGCAGGTCGACACCGTGCACTGCGCGAATCTGTCCGAATGTCTTGCCCAGTGCGGTGAGCTCGATTCCTGGCGGCTGTGTTGTAGGCATGCGTCAATCATGGCCAGCGCCGGCCGAACCCGGCAGTGCCTCAGCGTCAAGGTTGACCATGACATTCGTCAAACCGGCAAACTCTGGTGGCCGGCATGCCCGACTCGATCGCGGTAATCGGCGGTAGTGACGTACTTCTGCAGTTGCGGCGAGCTGCGCAATTCGACGGGAACGGGCCCGCATTAACCACCGCTGTGGACCACGCCTATGCTGGCCGGCCTGCTGGTGCGTCGATGGCCACTGTCAGGGCAACGAGTGAGAGTATTCGATCAGGTTTTCGAAATTGTCAACTCTATCCCAAGCCGGTGAATGAACGGCACGGATTCTGCTGAATTCTCCGCGCTGGCGACCAGGCGTCATCAGCCTCGACTATCTGCCCCGGCAGCTTGCTGATCGTGTGGCCGCTGGGCAATGTCGGAGTCGGCACCGGGAGCGCGCGGAAGGTCAGCTGGACCAGCGCGCTGGGGTACCTATCCGGTCGTGAAAATAGATCTGGTCTCGAGTGGCGCTACAGGGCTACCTATGATTTAGTGCGCGCCTGCCGTGATCGGTAGCCGGTCGCGCGGCATGGCTGGTGACTTCGCAGACAGGCGGCGTTTCCCGAAATGTCCAAGTCTGGATGTTCAGCCATTACTCATCTCTTTGTGATCCAGCTAGCAGTGACAGGTTGAGCGCTCACATATTGGACGGGTGCCCGTCAACGGGCAATCCGGCGATTGCGTGGGCGCGCCTACTGTGCCTTGCGCCGTACTGCTGGCCCGACTGCACGGCAGGCTGGGCGGGGCCTGTGACCAGTTGCCGCGGCTGGCCCGGCAACCGCGGTGGGCTTGCTGTTGGGATTGGAGAACATGTTGATAACGTCAGGGCATTCGAAATACCCGTCGATCCGTCTGGTTCGCGTGAGCGGCTGTACTTCTGTCGTCAGGTGTGGCGCGACTGATCGATCGGATGCGACTACTTAGTGCAACGACGCGCTACTCGGCGCACTCGCGATCAGCGCCGAATGCCGGCCGATGGGGCTTGGTGACAGGGTGCCTCGGTCCTTCACCGGGGAAGGAATTGGGCTGGGCAACGTATTCCTACTGGTGGCGGTAGCGCTAATTGGAACGATCAGGTTCGGCGGTTCAAGTCGCGTATTGGCCAAGAAGTGCTTTAATATGTCCTGGCAGATAAACTTCCACCAGCACAGGCACTACTCAGATTGGACGTACTATGGCCCAGAAGATCCAGGTTCTCCTTGTCGATGACCTAGATGGTGGCACGGCAACTGAAACGGTGAGCTTCGGTCTCGACGGCTCTGGTTACGAGATCGATCTCTCCGCCGACAATGCCAATAAATTGCGAGAGGTGCTCGCGCCTTTCGTTGGTCACGCCCGCCGCGCCTCGCGAGGAACTACCCGTCCCGGTACCGCCGGCCGCCCCGGCCGCAGTGGCGCCCGGATCGATCGTGAGCAAACCCAGGCCATTCGTGAATGGGCGCGCAAGAACGGTCACAAAGTGTCCGAGCGTGGCCGTATCCCCGGCAGCATCGTCGAGGCATACAACTCGGCTAACTAATCTGGTTATCTCACCTTCAGGACTGCCCGGTCGCGGCGAGGACAACCTCGCTGCAGCCGGGCAGAGCTGTCTGGCACCGCTGTGTTGTCTGGCACCGCTGTGTTGTCTGGCACCGCTGTCGGCTGGGCGCCGATGCTGGCCGACCCTCTTCCAATTTGCTCAACTAGCCGACTTTGCCTGACTTTGTGTCGGCCTGACGTCGCGGGCCCTACGCTGGACGTTGGGCTACGCACCAGGCCGGGTACCTGACAGGGCGCCAGACAGTGATGTCAAATTACCGTAAGCTCTAAGGCGTTCGCTGAGAGCAGACGCTGGGATCTAGGACCAGCTCAGCGTCGTTGGGGTGACTAGAGTCGGAACGGCACGGTGCGTCCGATCCAGCGACCGCGTCGAGCGGTGAGGAGATGAGCGATATGTTCGAACGGTTTACCGACCGCGCCCGCCGGGTGGTTGTCCTTGCTCAAGAAGAAGCTCGGATGCTCAACCACAACTACATCGGGACCGAGCACATCCTGCTTGGCCTGATCCACGAAGGCGAGGGCGTCGCCGCCAAGGCAATGGAATCGCTGGGCATCTCACTTGAGGCCGTCCGCCAGCAGGTGGAGGAAATCATCGGCCAGGGCCAGCAGGCCCCGTCCGGTCACATCCCATTCACCCCGCGTGCGAAAAAGGTCCTTGAGCTGTCGCTGCGCGAAGCGTTGCAGCTCGGCCACAATTACATCGGCACCGAGCACATCCTGCTCGGCCTGATCCGCGAGGGTGAGGGTGTCGCGGCGCAGGTACTGGTCAAGCTCGGCGCTGACCTGAACCGGGTCCGTCAGCAGGTCATCCAGCTGCTCAACGGCTACCAGTCCAAGGAACCGGCCGGCGGCAACGCCACCGAGGGCGCCCCGTCCACCTCGCTGGTGCTCGACCAGTTCGGCCGCAACCTGACCCAGGCCGCCCGCGAGGGCAAGCTCGACCCGGTCATCGGCCGCGAGAAGGAAATCGAGCGGCTGATGCAGGTGCTGAGCCGGCGCACCAAGAACAACCCGGTGCTGATCGGCGAGCCCGGCGTCGGCAAGACCGCTGTGGTCGAGGGCCTGGCTCAGGCAATCGTGCGCGGCGAGGTGCCCGAGACGCTCAAGGACAAGCAGATCTACACGCTGGATCTCGGTGCCCTGGTTGCCGGTTCGCGTTACCGAGGTGACTTCGAGGAGCGCCTCAAGAAGGT
>JBDSAN010000089.1:0-2680 GCA_039922115.1 Jatrophihabitantaceae bacterium | reverse complement strand
GCATCACCGTCCGGACGGCCACCGACAGCCGCAGCGTGGAACTGCTGCGGCGGGCCGACGTGGCCATGTACCAGGCGAAGTCCAGCAGGTCCGGCGCGGTGCTTTATGACGCGCACAGCGATGACTTCTCCCGGCAGAAGCTGCGGATGGCCGAGGAGCTGCGCCGAGCCATCCCGGACGGGCAATTGCGGATGTACTACCAGCCCCAGATTGATGCGGCCACCCAACAGGTCTGCGGGCTGGAGGCGCTGGTGCGCTGGCAGCATCCGAAACACGGGCTGCTCTCGCCAATCGAGTTCCTGCCCGCCGCGCGCCGGGACGGTTTGATGTTGCCGCTGTCAGAAGAGGTTGGCCGGCTGGTGGTGGCCGACCTGCAACGCTGGGGCGCTGCTGGCCTGGTCCCTCGGGTGTCGCTGAACTGCGCCCCGGCCGAACTGCTCAGCGGAGTCTTCCTGAACCGGCTCTATGACGCGATCGCCGCGGCGCACCTGCCGCCGGACAGCCTGGTCATCGAGGTCACCGAGGACACCTTCCTCGCCGAACCGGAACGGGCTCGGATGATCCTGGCCGATATCCGGGCGCACCACGTCCAGATCGCCATCGACGACTACGGCACCGGGTTCAGTTCGCTGTCCTACCTGCGCGACCTGCCGGTTCAGGAACTGAAGATGGATCGATCGTTCATCTCGGTGATGAGCACCGACCAGCGCAGTCGAATGATCGTTTCCTCAACCTTCCAGATGGCGCACGCGCTCGGGCTGCGGACGGTGGCTGAGGGTGTCGAGAACGCGGCTACCGCCGCTGACCTGGTGGCGATGGGGGTCGACGTCCTGCAGGGCTACCACATTGCCCGACCGATGCCTGCCGCCGACGTCGAGCCCTGGGTACGGCACCGGGCTGCGCTGGCCGCTCGCCGGTTCGCCTGAATCTCAGACCGCGGTTGCCAAGCCCCCGCCTCGGGTCGCCGATGCGCTGGTCCGGTCGCCGGCTGTGACCACGACCGGCGACCGGTACCGGAACTGGTCCAGGTCCGGCACCGAGATCCCGTCCAGGCCATTGCCGAGCACGAACAGCCGGTAGGCGTCGGGATTGGCGATCCGCTGCCGGTCGAAGGCCTGCGCGCAATGCTCGTAGACCGGCGTGCTGGAGGCCGAACCCAGGTAGCCGGCCGGCGCGGTGCCTGGCAGCGTTCGACCGAACATGCCGGCGACCGCCAGTAGCTTGCGCACCCGCTCGTCGATGATCATCACCGCGGCGGCGACCTCGTTGGCACGCACCGATTGGATCAGGCCGTGAAACAGGGCGGCGCCGGCCAACCGGCCGGCCCCCTTCAGCCCGCGACGGTAGCCGAGGGTGGCGAAGTCCCAGGTCCGCGACAGATCGAGCCGGGCCGCTCTGGCCGACCGGTTCGCATCCACCGACCAGGGCGGCCGGGCAATGTCGTGCAAGGTTTTCAAGCCGGCCGGGCTCGGCATGATCAACCGGCAGCTACCGACCACGTCGCCGCCGGGTTCGCTGAGGGCAATGAACACCGAAGCGTCCTCGTAGGGCCCGTACTCGTCGCGAAGCTGTTCCCGGGTGTTGCCGTAGGCCCGCAGGAAGACCTCGGCCTCGCATTCGCGGGCCGCTTCGGCGAGGTCCGGCGCTGGATTGAAATGCAGGCTTAGCAGCGGTGCGCTATCCACGCGGGTGACCTCCGGGGGTGAGATCTGGCCAGGCACTGGGATTTCAGCAAGGGATTCAGCAAGGGGGATTCAGCGGCAGCATACTTGCGTGCAGATCACAATCGCAGCAGGCGAAGTGCCCGATTTGACGGTCGGCGATTCGCTGGTCGGCCAGACTGTCAGAGTCTCGTGCGAGTGTTCTGTGCGGGATGTCTGGACTGCAACCAGCCACGGTGTCAGACTGCGGCCGCGAGCAGTCGCACAGTCGTCGGTGATCAGCCAGCTAGCGCGGTTACCAGGGGCAAGTACCTATGAGCAGCCACTACTAGGGGGAGTCGACAACGATGTCCATTAGCGGGAGAACGCCAAGCTTTCGCCGCAAGCGCAGGTTGGCACCACGAATTGCAGTTGCCCTGATCGCTTCGGCGGCCACTGCGGCTGCTGGCCTGGCGCCGGCGCTGGCCAGCCCGACCTCGGCCAATCCGCTACGCGGGATCGCCGCGCTGCAGGCTGCCCAGCATGCCAAGGCCCATTCCACCGGCAAGGCCCGCGCCAGCGTGCAACCGCAGGATTCGGGCAGTGGCGCGCACGAGGTCGGCGACGCACTCGAAGTCGCCGATGCGGCCGATCAGTACGCAGGCCAGCGCAGTGCGCCGGCAGCGACGGTGTCGGCTGCGGCCCTGCTCGCGGCCCGCCAGCAGGCCGCCGCGCTGCCGACCGCTCAGGTCAGCGCGCGCGAGATAACCAACCAGCCCTTGAACGCAGAACCGTCCGGCTACACCGACCCGTTCTGGTCCAACGCCGGCGCCGGCTTCCGCGACGTCAGCGGACGCACCACCGCGCTCGCCGTCGATGGCAACACCTACTACGTGGGGACGGCCGACGGCGGCGTGTGGAAGTCCACCGACAAGGGAGACACGTGGATCAACGTCAACACCTCGTTACAGATCACCCAATTTGAAGGCTGTGACCTGCATCCGAGCGACGCCAGCATTGCTTATGGCGGCACCCAGGAT
>JBDSAN010000088.1:0-10444 GCA_039922115.1 Jatrophihabitantaceae bacterium | reverse complement strand
GGTTGCCTGCACCTGGTCGATCCCGAGGTGTACCGAGATCCGTTCGAATTCGCCGACTATCTCCATGACCACCGGGTGGACGTCCTCAAGATCACTCCGTCGCACCTGGAGGCCCTGCTCGAAGCAGGTGACGACGGAGTGCTACCGAGCCGGGTGCTGATCTGCGGCGGTGAGAAGCTGCCGTGGCCCCTCGCCGACGCCGTGCTGGCCGGGGGCCGCCGGCTGATCAACCACTACGGGCCGACCGAGGCGACGGTGGGCTGCCTGGCCTATGAGGTGCGGCCGGGTGACCCGCTTCGCAACCGGGCCGACACGGTGCCCATCGGCACGCCGCTGGGCGCAGCCGAGGTCCGACTCGCCGACCCCGCCGGGGCCGCGGTGCCGCCGGGTGCCGACGGCGAGATCTGGATCTCGGGTCCGGCTGTGAGCGGTGGCTATTGGCGCAGGCCAGACCTGACCGAGGCGGCGTTCGCGACCACCGCCGACAAGACCGTGTGGTACCGGACCGGGGACCGGGCGCGGGCGCTGGCCGGCGGCGAGCTGGAGTTCCGGGGCCGGTGGGACGACCAGGTGAAGATCCGCGGGTACCGGGTCGAGCCGGCCGAAGCCGAGGCCGCATTGGCAGCCCTGCCGGGGGTGGCCAGAGCTGCCGTGCTGGTTGCGCCCACCAGCCCGCCGCGGCTGGTCGGCTACGTCGTCGCCCGACCCGGTCACCATGACACCGGACCGGAACTGCGGTCCCGGCTGCGGCAACTGCTGCCTGAGCAGCTGGTTCCGGCCTCGATAACCGTATTGGAGAACTTACCCTTGCTACCGAGCGGAAAACTTGATCGTCAAACTCTGCTGGCGGACCTGCGATGAGGACGCCGGCAACCCCCTTCGCCCTGACCGACGACGAACGGGCGACCTTCGAACGCCAGGGGTACCTGGTACTGCGCGGGCGTATCCCCTTCGACACGGTCGATGAGTTGTTCGGAGTGTTCAGCAGGACTGTCGACGAGCTGGCGACTCGGTGGCACCGGCGCGGCCTGATCAGCGACGTCCTCGCCGACTACCCGCTCGACGAGCGCTACCTGGGGCTGCTGGCCAACGACAACGTCCCGGTGCCGTCGGCCTGGCGGCGGATCCTGGTCAGTGAGACCGTCTTCGGGTTATGGCAGCTGCCCGGGCTGCTCGGCGCGGTCCGCAGCCTGCTGGGTGAAGAGGTGCATGCCCACGGGGTGTGGAACGGTCGGCCGCGCGACCCGTTCGGGCGTTCCCAGCAGGTCAGCTGGCATCAGGACGCCTACTACTACCGGGACTGGTCGGCCGCGGACGGCCCCTTGATCTCGGCGTGGATTCCGCTGGTCGAGGTGGACGAGACGTCAGCCTGCCTGCAGTTCGTGACCGGATCGCACAAGCGTGGCTGGATACCCCGGCAGCGACTGGCCAACGGCGAGTACGGCTCTGCGGACACCGGCGCGGACGAGGACGTGTTCACAGCTCGGATGCAGCCGGGCGACGTGGTGCTGTTCACCGATACGACGCTGCACCAGTCAGCACCCAACCTCAGTAACCACGTCCGGTGGAGCATCGACATCCGCTTCGCGCGCGCCGATTCTGCCGCTGCCGCACGAGACCGGCGTGGCTATCGTTGCGCCAGCGTGGCAGAGCCGTCGAGCGTGCTCGATTTCGACCAGTGGCAAGCGCAGTACCGCTACGAGCCCGAAGAACTGCTCGACGAGCTCACCAACTTCGAAGAGGGCTATGACCTCGCGGCGCTCAGGGCATTCTCCAAATCGTCACCGTTCTCCGACACCTACTGACCGATGAGTGATCAGAGCGCCGCCCAGTTCCGCTTGCTGCGAGCGACCGATCCCCGTCCTGACGCCGACACCCTCGTGATCTTTCAGCACGCCGGCGGTTCGGCGGCCGCTTTCGCCGCGCTCGCCCGCGAGGTGGATCCCGCCTGGCGGGTCGCCGGCGTGGACCTGCCGGGACGCTTCGGTAGTTGCACCGATCCGCCACCGCTCGGCTTCACCGAACTCGCCGGGCGACTGGAGGATCTGATCGCCACCAACGCGACCGGCCGGGTCGCACTGTTCGGACACAGCCTGGGTGCCCAACTGGCCTATGCCGTCGCATGGTGGCGTCAGCAGCGTCAACGACCGGCCCACTGGCTGGGTATGTCGGCGCCCCGGGCTCCGCTGCAGGCCTTCGGGCCGGCGCGCTCGACCGCCCCGACCGCCTCGACCGCCTCGCATGCAGAGCTGTGCGAGATGCTGCGTGAACTGGGTGGCACCCCCGATGACGTGCTGACCCATCCCGACATCGAACGCGAGGTCGTTCGCGTGTTCCGGTCAGACCTACGATTGCTCGAATCCCAGGTCGTCCCCGCCGCTCACGAGGTGCACTGTCCCGCGACCTTGTTCCAACCCGACAACGATGCCGAGTGTGGCCTGGCGGACGCGCAATTCTGGGCCAGCCGGGTATGTGGCCCGACGGTGCGCCAGGTCTGGCCCGGCGGCCATTTCTACCTGTTCGACGCCGTCCCGGAGTTCGGTGGCGCGCTCTCGACCGAACTGGCCCGCGACGGCGCCGGCATCCCGGTCGGCCCGGCCTCCACCCGGCAGGTCGCGATGTTGGCAGCGACGTCGAGCAGCCCGCAGCCGGCGTCGCTCAACGTCTCCCGACTGCTTCGCATCCGGGGCGCGGTGGACCGCGTAGCGCTGGCTCGGGCAGTACAGGATCTGCTTGACCGGCACGAGGTTCTGCACAGCACCCTTCAGTGGCGCGAGGGCTCCCTGTGGCGGATGGCGCACCCCGACATCGCCGCGCCGGTCGAATGGCTGCCGTCGAGCCGGACGGAAACCGAGGCGTTGGCGGAGTTGTCCGCCCGCACGCTCCGGCCGTTCGAACTAACCACCGAGCCGGCGTTCCGGGTCACCGTCGCGAGCACCTCACCGACCCAGCACTACCTGCTGCTGTTGATGCACCACATCGTCACCGACGGCTGGTCCGGTGACATCATCCTGCGTGACCTGGATGCCTGCTATCGAGCGCGGACCGGTACCGGCTGTCCGCTCCCGCCGCTGAAGCAACGGTTTGACAGCTACGTCAAGATCCGGCCGCCGGTGGCCGAGAATCCCGAGCATTGGCAAGCTGAATCGTCGTTCTGGAGCCGGACTCTCGGCGAGGTCGCAGCCGGCGGGAAGTTGGCCGACCGGGACCCCGCCACGGTGAGTCACCTGGCCACGCTGAGCTGCCGGATGGTGCCGGCAGATATCACGGCGCGGTTGACCCGGCTCGCCGCGGCCCACCGGCTCACCCCGTTCGCGCTGTACCTGACCGCGCTGCGCTGGGTGGTGCGCGACGAATTCGGAGTGGCCGACGTCCTGGTCAGCGGACCGGTCGCCGACCGGGTCGACCTGCCGGAGGAGACCGCGGACAATCTCGTGGGCTTCCTGGTGAACCAGATCCCGCTTCGCAATCCGGTGCCGGCCGGTCACTCGTTCTGGGACCACGCGTCGACCGAGCGCGACGGGTGGCTCGAAGCCTTCGAGCACTCGGCGTTGCCGTACGAGGCGATCCTGGCTCATCTGCCGCCGGGCGTCGCCTGCGAGTTGGCCTTCACCTACCGCGACCGGGTGCCCGGTGCGCCCCGCCTCGGCGATCTCGACGTCGAGCTGCTGCCGCATGGAACCCGGTTCCTTCGCCAGCCGATCTTCGTCGAGGTCAGCCGGGATCAGGACGGTGTCACGATCAACGGGGAGTACCAGGCCGAGAGGATCCGAACCGATGTCTTCGAACGGCTTCTCGACCGATACCTCGACCTGCTCACCTCGATCGCCGGCGAGCACGATGAACATGTGGACTGAGCCCGACCTCCGTACCGGGCCGCAGCCTCCGGACTCGAACCAGCCCGGCACGCTGCACGACGCGCTGGACGCGCAGGCCCGCGCGACGCCGGACGCGACGGCGCTCATCTCCGGAACGAGCCGGCTCAGCTATCGCGAACTTGCCGATCGCAGCAGCCGTTTGGCCGCCCACCTGTACGAGCGTGGGGTGCGCAGGGGCGACCTGGTGGGGCTGGTCGCCGGCCGCGACGTGGACACCGTGGTCGGCATGCTGGCCATCTTGAAAGCCGGTGCGGGCTATGTCCCGCTCGATCCGAACTACCCGGCGGCACGGCTCAGCTTCATCATCGGCGATGCCCGGCTGCGGTGGCTGGTGTTCACCGGTGCCGGGCTCCCGCCCGGGGTGGGCTTCGACGGTCAGTCGGTGGCCGTGGACGCCGGCGGGTCCGGGCCGCCGCCGCTACCGGTCACGCCGGCCGACACCGCCTACGTCATCTACACCTCTGGGTCCACCGGTCAGCCCAGGGGCGTGGTGGTCAGCCACGCCCACGTACTGCGGCTGTTCCGGGCCACGGCCGAACGCTTCCAGTTCCGACCGTCGGACGTGTGGAGCGTCTTCCACTCGTTCTCCTTCGACTTCTCGGTGTGGGAGTTGTGGGGCGCCCTGTTGCACGGGGGCGCGGCGGTGCTGGTCGACTACGACACCAGCCGGTCGGTCGACGCCTTCGCCGAGCTCCTGCGCGACCACCACGTTTCGATGCTCAGCCAGACCCCGTTCGCGTTCTACTCACTCGCCCGCGAGGTGGTGGCCGAAGCTGTCGAACTGCCGGCGCTGCGTTGGGTGGTCTTCGGCGGTGAGGCGCTGCAGCTAGGCGGGTTGGCCGAGTGGCTGCGCCGGTTCGGCGACGACCGCCCGGGCCTGATGAACATGTACGGCATCACCGAGACCACCGTGCACGTCACCGCCCAGCGTGTTCGGGCCACCGACCGGACCGCCGGCATCGGCCGGCCGCTGGCCGATCTCAGCGTGGAACTGCAGCGGACTGACGGCACGGCCGCGGCGGCCGGCGAGCCGGGTGAGATCGTCGTCGCCGGTGCCGGGGTCACTCTCGGGTACCTGAATCATCCGGCGCTCACGGCGGCTCGCTTCCTCCCGGACCCGGGCAGTCCGGGTGGCCGCCGCTACCGCAGTGGCGATGTGGCCCGGTGGCTGCCAGACGGGACGTTGAGTTACCTCGGCCGGCGTGACCGGCAGGTGCAGCTCCGGGGCTTCCGGATCGAACCGGGCGAGGTCGAGGCGGCGTTGCGGACGCATCCGGCCGTGATCGACGCCGCGGTGCACCTGGAACCGGGCGACGTGGCAGATCCGCGACTTCTGGCGCGAGTGGTGGTCCGGACCGGCGCCTCCCCCGCCGAGCTGCGGCGACACCTCGCCGACCGGTTGCCGGCACAGCTGCTGCCCCGTCAGATCCGGCTCGTGGACTCGATAGCGTTGACACCGAACGGCAAAGTGGCGTCGCCGACGCCCGCGACCGGACCATCCACGAAGGGAACGAAGATGACTGACGACGAGCAGGCGGACGGCCGGGAGTACCTGGTGGTGCTCAACGACGAGGAGCAGTACTCCATCTGGGACGCCGCGAAGCCCGTTCCGCAGGGATGGCACACCGACGGGTACCGCGGGTCCAAGGCCGCGTGCCTGGCGCACATCAGCGATGTGTGGACCGATCTTCGCCCGCGCAGCCTGCGGGTCGCGATGGAGTCCGACCAGTCCCAGCAGGCGGCCGCGCACGATCGGTGACGGCGACGCTGGCGGCGCGCCCGAGCGGCGGTCACCGCGTGCGCGTGCCGTACCGCGCCGTGTGAGATTCCGTGCTGGAACTGAGATGGTCGAACGTAGCGGGTACTGCACTCGTACCAGCTGAGGCCTCTCGAACCGAGCGCTGTCGACGCTACGGCGCGATGTCAAGACGCGATGGCGCGATGTCAACCTGAGCAGCAATCGGAGCCTGCCCCGATTTTCCAGACACGGTTGGTGCGGTGATCATGCCGCGGTAGCGGCGGTTTTGTGAAGGGTTTCGTAATAGATCGGTGTGACAGCCCGCCGATGCCGGTGTGGCGCCGGGTCCGATTGTGGGAGGACGTTCTCCTTGGCGAAATAGGCCGAAGCCCGCTTCAGGATCTCGTTCTCCATCTCCAACACCCGTCCGGCGACGCAGGCACGACTCGCTGATCCCGAGATCCTTCGCAATCTGCGAGACCGACTGTTCACCACGACGAACCAGATACCACCGCCCGACGCCGGAACTCCGCAGGATCAACGCCTCAGAGTCGGTGTCCGGGAAAGCGGGTAAGGCTCCTACCTAGCGCGCTGCTGTCAAGGGGCAGGGTGAGGCGCCCGTCCGGATTGCTCCGGGCGGGCGTCTCCGCTTCTTCGCTGCGCGGTGGTGTGAGCGTGTCGTTGGCGACGCGCGGTCATACTGATATGCGCGGGTTGGTTACCGCAGGACGGGCTGTTCGGCAGGAGCTGTCCGCGGGTCTAGGGTCGAGCGTCGCCGGCGTGTAAAGGCCGGTTGCTCATAGCTGTAACGCGGGTCGCTCCACGCGCTGCTGTTCATCACCGGGTGCGAGGAAGCGGCTCTGTGGGTCAGGTCAGCTGTCGTCCTCGATGACGGCCAGAGACCAGCACCAGCCGGCCAGTTCGCGAGCGATGGCAACGTTGGCGATCACGGTGCGTTTGCGGCGCAGGTTGAAGCTGATCCACCGGTCGTGCAGTCGGTGGTTGCCGGCATCGCCGCGAGCGCGTGCCGCCGGTGGTGCCAGTTCCCACCGGTCACGCATCGTCTTGCCCGGGGTGTATCGGGGCCGGTGGTGCCAGGCAGCTTCGACCAGCAGCCGACGGGCGTGGGTGTTACCGGTCTTGGTGATCGAGCCCTGCACCCGTGACGCGCCGGAGGAGTATTCGCTGGGCACCAGTCCGACGAACGAGCCGATGGTGTTGCCGGTGAAGCGGTGCCAGTCACCGATCTCCACCGCCAACGCGAACGCGGTCAGCGTCGACACGCCCCGCAGACACGCCAGCCGGCGAACGAGCGGAGTGAACTCGCTGTCGCCAACCAGCTCGGTGATCGCGGTGTCCAGCCGCTGCCGGCGGCCAGCCACGACGAGCACGGCGTCATAGTCAGACTCAAACGTCATCCTCGTGGCCGGGTTATCGAAACGCTGCTGACGCAGCCACCGATCATGAGTTCCGGCCCAGGCCTGACCGCCGTCATAGACGATCCCTTGGCGCAGCAGCAGTTTCGACAACCGGTGCCGGGCTCGCATCAGATCACCGCGACAGTCCTCCGGGCGCGCACCAGATCCCGCGCAGCCTCCTGCTCGACGGTGGGGACCGTCACCGCGGTGACCTCACCCAGGCGCAGCAGACGGGCCAGATGCACCGCATCCTTCGCGTCGGTCTTGACCCGATCACCCGAGGGACGCTGCAACTTCGACGGCGCCGCGACCACACACCGGATCCCCACCGCCGTGAGTGCCCGGCACAGCCCAAACCCGGTCGGGCCCGCCTCATAAGTCACCGCCACTGGCCCGGGTAGAGCACCGATCCAGGACAGGATCTGATCATGTGACGGCGTCAACTTCGCCTGGCTCAGCTCGCCTGTCACGCCGTCGATCGCCGCCGCCCTGCCAGGCGTGACCGCGTTAGCGACGCCAGGTTTGCCAGCGTCGACACCGCCATCGTCGGATCGTCAGGGCTGTGCAGTCGGTGCAGGTGCACCGCGTCGCGGAGCAGATCCATGACAGTCTCCGCGGTGTCGGAGTCCACGACCGTGGTCCGGGGCAGCAGCGACAATCCGTAGTTGGTGGTCGCGTCAGCCAGCGTGCGCAGATCGAGCGAAGCGGCGACCGCGCGCAGCTTGCAGTAGACCGCGCGCGGTCAGCGCTGATGCCTCCGGGTCGACGGCGTCATCGAGCAGCAGCGCCGCGGTGTCGTTCATTGCAGTCAACACGAGCGGGTGCGAGTTACCGAACGCCGTCCGAGCGTGTTCGATCAGCGCCCGGCCTGTCTCGATGGCCTCCGTGACGTCTTCTCGGGTGCGGTAGGGCTCGCCTGCAGCCGTAGCAGTTCGCTGAGCAGGCCCGTTGCGTGCCGCGCCTCGAGAGTAGCGGCGTCGAATTGTGCCCCGGTCATGCGGAAGCCGGCGAGTGTTCGCATCCGTTGATGGACGGTGGCCGCTGCCACCGGGTCTTCCTGCGCTTCGACGAGCAGCACACCGAGCCGCCGAACTACGGGGTCCCACGCGGCTGACTGAAGGGCGGTCTCGGCCGGGAAGACGTCGAAGGCCGCCTTCTCGTCGGCCGTCGTGACGAACCGAGTGACGTCCGTTAAGGATTCAGTTGCAGCCTCCTTGGCCAGGAAATCTCGCCTCGAGCGTTCGGCGCGATCCCAAGCATCCACTCAGCTCGGCAGGGCCGCCGCGCCGATACGGTCGGTGACCGCGCCAGTGCATAAGGTTGACCTAACGCCTTGATTGCTTTGCTGGTCACATTTCGCTGTGACACCGCGGCTCAGGCGGCTGTGACGATGGACGAGACGGATTCCTGCTCGAGTTTCAGGTTGATATGGCGAATGCCGATGCTGACCGTCCGGTCGATGAAGCCTGAATTCGACGCACGGCGTGAAAGCACGCCGGTGTTAGCGCCCTGAGGCGTGACCACGAGCCAGTGACACTGATCGAGCTCATAGAGTGCCAGCTCGATCGACCTCGACGCATGCTGCTCGACCTGCGTCGCGACGGTGTGCCCACGCTTCGAGTCAGCACCCACGTTCGTGAGCTGCGTGAACTCAACCCAGCATGCGGACCAGGCAGGGAATGAGAAAGGGACGCGCCGACTTGGCGCCGGCGGCCGCCGCAGCGCTCCGCCTCACGTACGATTTGCTCATGACAGCGCGCGACGAGCTCCGACGCCTGGTCGATGAGCTCCCCGAGGATCGGGTGTCGGTCGCTCTGGTCGAGGTGAAACGCTTGGTCGGCACGTCCGACACTCCCGTGTGGCCTCCCCCGTGGTTCGGCGCAGTGCGATCCGGTCGCCCAGACACCTCGGAACGGATCGACGAACTGTTGGCTGACGGCTTCGGCCGCTGACGGTGATCGTCTGCGATACCGGACCACTCGTCGCTGCCGCGATCACCGATGACGCACACCATCGGCAGTGCGTTGACCTGTTGGCGGCTCTGCACCTCGCCGGCCGCCAGATACTGGTGCCCGGTTCTGTCGCGGCCGAAGTCGGCTACCTCCTTGCCCGCGAGGGTGGCGCACGGGTCGAATCACAGTTCTTGAGCTCGCTGGCAGACGGAACTCTGCTGCCAGTCGATCTGACCCGCAGCGACTATGGGCGGGCTGCGGAACTCGTGCTCGAGTACGCTAGCCTCCCGCTGGGCACCACCGATGCCACAGTGATCGCGCTGACCGAACGGCTTGGCCTCACCGAAGTCGCCACCCTCGACCGCAGGCACTTCACCGTCGTACGGCCGCTGCACGTTGCTGCGTTGACGCTTCTTCCTGAGTAGTCCGATCTGCAAGACCGTCGAAGCCTCACCAACGTCCTGGTCGAACATCGTCTCCGGCCGGATGTCTCGCGGCCGGGCGAGCGGTCACGAGAGAATGAAGTAGTGCCGGGAGAGAACGAGCTGGGCGACGACCGCCGATCAGTGACGGTCCTGGACGCCGAGCTCGCTGCCATGCGAGCGCAGGTGGCCCACCTGCGCTCGGAGAACGCGCGGCTGCTGCGCCTACTGGAATTGACACCGGCGCAGGCGCGCCCTCCGGGCCCGGTGCAGACGGGGATCTTCGACGCGGCTCCCGGCTCAGTGCACGTCGGTTCGTCGCCGGCAACGAAGGTCGCGTTTTTCGCCGCTCTGTTTGGCGCCCGTACCAATGTTTATGCCGTGCGGTGGGAGAACCGCCGCTCGGGCAAGGCGGGCTGGATGCCGGCCGTGCGGGGCGGGTGGCGTCGCGGCGTGCCGGCAGCTCAGCGGGAGTACCTGCCGCTGTCCGAACAGGTGCTGACGGCGCATCTGTCCGGTGAGCTCGATCTCGGGCTGTATCCGTTGTTGGACGGTGACCGGTGTTGGTGGCTGGCGGCCGATTTCGACGGCCCCTCGGCGATGCTTGATGCGCTGGCTTATCTGAAAGCGGCCCGGGCGGTCGGTGCGCCGGTGGCGCTGGAGGTGTCGCGCTCAGGGATCGGGGCGCATGCGTGGCTGTTCTTCACCGCGCCGGTTCCGGCTGCGGTCGCCCGCCAGGTCGGTAGTGGCTTGCTGCGGGAGGCGATCGCTCTGCGAGGCCGGATGAGCCTGGCCAGCTACGACCGGCTGTTCCCGTCCCAGGACGTCCTTCAAGTCGGCGGGCTCGGCAATCTGATCGCTGCGCCACTGCAGGGGCGTTGTCGTCGTCTGGGCACGACCCTGTTTCTTGACGTGGCCACGTTGGAGCCGCATGACGACCAGTGGGCTTACCTCTCCACGGTCGGCAGGGTGTCTCCTCGGGAGCTGTCCCGGCTGGCTAAGCAACTGGGGCCGGTCAGCGTCGGTGCCGGCGTGC
>JBDSAN010000087.1:0-5867 GCA_039922115.1 Jatrophihabitantaceae bacterium | reverse complement strand
CCCTTGAGGCTGCCGGCGCTTCGGTGACCGTCAAGTAGTTCAGCACTGCACCCACGAAGGGGCGGTTCGCCTACCGGCGAGCCGCCCCTTCGGCTGTCCTGACCGTGGACGGATCCGACGCTTTGCCCACGTACAGCGTTTCGATGCATAGATGTTGTGTGGGATTTGTGCTATCGGCGATAAGGTCTGCGTTTGTTCCGGTGCCAACGGTTTACCGACTGGTAACCGATAGGTAGCTGGTTCGTTGTAACCCGCAGACGCCGGCTCGTCCGCAGAGTCGGCAGCGCTCTCGGTGCGGCGCGGGGAATCCGAGGGAGGAGCCGGTGTGGGTGTCGAGGTGAGCGTCGAGGGACTGACCAAGTCGTTCGGCAAGCAGGTGATCTGGGGCGATGTCACCCTGACCCTTCCCCCGGGCGAGATCAGCGTGATGCTCGGCCCGTCCGGCACCGGTAAGTCGGTTTTCCTCAAGACCCTGGTCGGCCTGCTCAAGCCCGACCGCGGCTCGATCTTCATCAAGGACGTCAACCTCGCCAAGTGCAGCGAGCACCAGCTGTATGAGACCCGCAAGCTGTTCGGGGTGCTGTTCCAGGACGGCGCGCTGTTCGGCTCGATGAACCTCTACGACAACATCGCCTTCCCGCTGCGTGAACACACCCGCAAGAGCGAGTCGGAAATCAAGCAGATCGTCTCGGAAAAGCTGGAAATGGTCGGCCTTACCGGTACCGAGAAGAAGCTGCCCGGTGAGATTTCTGGCGGCATGCGCAAGCGCGCCGGCTTGGCCCGGGCGCTGGTGCTCAACCCTGAGATCATCCTGTTCGACGAACCGGATTCTGGCCTGGACCCGGTCCGGGTGGCCTACCTGAACCAGCTGATCGTCGACCTCAACGCCCAGACCGATTCCACCTTTCTGATCGTCACGCACGACATCGGGACGGCGCGCACGGTGCCGGACAACCTCGGCCTGCTGTTTCGCCGGGAACTGGTCATGTTCGGGCCGCGAGAGGTGCTGCTGACCTCGGAGGAGGCAGTGGTCAAGCAATTCCTGAACGGACGGCGCGAAGGCCCGATCGGCATGTCGGAGGAGAAGGACGCCGGCCAGGTGGCCGCCGAACTCGCCGCGATGACCGACGACGGTCCGCCGGCCGAGGGCACCGGGCCCAAGGGCGCCTCCGGCAGCGGGGTGCCACCGCAGCTGCAGCCCTCACCCGGCCTGCCCGAACGCAAAGCGGCCGCCCGCCGGCAGCAGCGGGTGCTCGAAATGCTGCACACGCTGCCCGACAAAGCCCAGGACGTCATCCGCAAGGCCCTTGAAGGCGACCGGCCCACCGTCACTGGCGTGGGCGGGGCGGCATGAGTTCGCTGTCGCTGACCGCGGGCATCAGCCAGACCGGACGGCTGTTCGCGCTGTTCCTGGACGTGGTTCGGCTGGCGTTCAAGCGGCCGTTTCAGGCCCGCGAGTTCATCGAGCAGGCCTGGTTCATTGCGAGCGTGACGATCCTGCCGACCGCGCTGGTGGCGATCCCGTTCGGCGCGGTGATCGCGCTGCAACTGGGCACCCTGACCCGTCAGCTGGGCGCTCAATCGTTCACCGGCGCAGCCTCGGTGCTCGCGGTGATCCGGGAGGCCAGCCCGATCGTCTGCGCGCTGCTGATCGCCGGCGCCGGCGGGTCGGCGATCTGCGCTGACCTCGGCAGCCGCAAGATCCGCGACGAGATCGACGCGATGGAGGTGCTGGGCATCTCGCCGGTCCAGCGGCTGGTGGTGCCCCGGGTGCTGGCCTGCATGCTGGTTGCCGCCGCGCTCAACGGCCTGGTCAGCGTGGTCGGCGTGGCTGGTGGGTACTTCTTCAACGTCATCCTGCAAGGCGGTACGCCCGGTGCCTACCTGGCCAGCTTCTCCGCGCTGGCGCAGCTACCGGACCTGTATGCCGGTGAGCTGAAAGCAGTGATCTTCGGCCTGATCGCGGCGGTCGTCGCCTCCTACAAGGGGCTGAACGCCGGCGGTGGCCCGAAGGGTGTCGGCGACGCGGTGAACCAGTCGGTGGTGATCACCTTCCTGCTGCTGTTCTTCGTCAACTTCGTGATGACGGCCGTCTACTTCCAGGTCGTCCCGCCGAAGGGGTCATAGATGGCCTCGGTACTGACCAACGTCCGGCGGGTAGCCGGCCGGCCGGTGGTGGCGCTGGATGATCTCGGTGGCCAACTCGCCTTCTACATCAAGGCATTGGCCTGGACGCCCCGTACGATCCGGCGCTACAAGAAAGAAGTGCTGCGGCTGCTGGCCGAGGTCACCTTCGGCTCCGGGGCGCTGGCGGTCATCGGTGGCACGGTCGGCGTGATCGCGTTCCTGTCCTTCTTCACCGGCACCGAGGTCGGCCTGCAGGGCTACGCCGCGCTGAACCAACTCGGTACCGGGGCGTTCACCGGCTTCATCTCGGCCTACTTCAACACCCGCGAGATCGCGCCGCTGGTTGCCGGCCTGGCGCTGTCGGCCACCGTCGGCTGTGGCTTCACCGCTCAGCTCGGCGCGATGCGGATCTCGGAGGAGATTGACGCGCTGGAGGTGATGGCGGTCCCGTCGCTACCATTCCTGGTCACTACCCGGCTGATCGCGGGCTTCATCGCGGTGATCCCGCTCTACGTGATCGGCCTGCTCTGCTCGTACCTGTCCACCCGGACCATCGCCACCGCCTACTACGGGCAGTCGACCGGCACCTATGACCACTACTTCCGGCTGTTCCTGCCGCCTACCGACGTCCTGTGGTCGTTCTTCAAGGTGCTGGTGTTCTCGGTGGTGATCGTGATGACCCACTGTTACTACGGCTACACCGCCAAGGGTGGCCCGGCCGGTGTTGGCGTCGCGGTCGGCCGCGCTGTCCGGACCGCGATCGTGGCGATCAACGTGGTCGACTTCTTCCTGTCGCTGGCAATCTGGGGCGCCACCACCACCGTCCGGATCGCGGGCTGATCGGCGATGGCAACCGGATGGACCCTCGGCAAGCTGCGGATCAGGCTGTACGGCGTGGTTTTCCTGGCCGTGCTTGCCGGCCTGGTTGGCTTGTCGGTGGCCGCCTATCAGCAGGTCTTCACCAAGGTCACCATGGTCACCCTGGATACCGACCACACCGGCGCCCAGCTGCAGCCCAGCTCGGACGTGAAACTGCGCGGCATCGTGGTCGGCAGCGTCCGGTCGATCTCGACCTACAACGTGGCCGGTTCGGACGGCCGGCCGCCGGAAACCCGGGCCAGGCTACGGCTGGCCTTGAATCCGTCCCGAGCCAAGTTGATCCCGGCCGGGGTGACCGCGCTGCTGTTGCCCAAGACGCTGTTCGGTGAGCGCTACGTCGCGCTGCAGGTGCCCGATGGCCTGAACGGCTCGGCCGAGCAACCGATCAAGGCCGGTGACACCATCACTAGCGGCAAGGACGCCATCGAGGTCGAGCGGGTGCTCGATGACCTGTATCCGGTCCTGCTGGCGCTGCACCCGGAGGATCTGAAGGTCACCCTGACCGCGCTGGCCACCGCGCTGCAGGGGCGGGGCAAGCAGCTCGGCGACAACCTGGCCTCGCTCAACAGCTACCTGGCCAAGCTCAATCCGAAGGTGCCCGAGCTGGTCGATGACCTGGACAAGCTCGGCAAGGTTGCCCTGCTGTACAACGACGCGGCGCCGGACCTGCTGGCCAGCCTGAACAACCTGCAAACCACCGCGCGCACCATCACCCAGCGGCCGCAGGCGCTCGATCAGCTGCTGACCTCGGCCACCCAAACATCCAACGAGCTGGACAAGTTCCTCAACGCCAATGGCGATTACCTGATCCAGGTGTCGGCGTCCTCGGCCCAGATCCTGCAGCTGCTGGCGCACTACTCACCGGAATACCCGTGCCTGGCGACCGGGCTGGCCAATATAGAGCCACGGCTCGAGCAGGCCTTCGGCGGCGGCCAGCCGGGCCTGCATATCACCCTGGAACTGATCAAGAGCCAGGGCAAGTACAAGCCCGGTGATGAGCCCAAGTACGTCACCACGCCGAGCCTGCGAGTACCGCACTGCTTCGGCCTGCCGCAGCCGCAGGTGCCGTTCCCCGGCGTCCAGATCGGCTCGGCGGACGGTGCGGCCTACAACCCGCCGCAGTCGCTGCCCGATGCCACCCGGTCCTCCTTCGGCGCCGGCGGGGTCGGCTCGCCGTCCGAGACCAAGCTGATCGACGCGCTGATCTCCGGCCAGTACGGCAACGACCCGGGCAAGGTGCCGGCGATCGCCACGTTGCTGGCCGGACCGATCCTGCGGGGGAGTGCGGTGAGCGTCAAATGACTGACGAGCTACTGATCGGGGTGATCGGATGAGGGGGCTGCTGTCGCCGCTGCTCAAGCTGATCGCCTTCCTGGTGGTGACCTCGATGGCGACCTACGTGCTGGCCGCGACCATCAGCAACGCCGGCTTCGGCAAGACCGTCAGCTACTACGGGCTGTTTCACGATGCCACCGGGCTGCTGGTCGGCGATGACGTCCGGGTGTCTGGCGTACGGGTCGGCTCGATCGAGCAGATCAAGCTGATCCGCGAACCGGGAACCCCAAGCCCGGCCACCGCGCCGTTCGTCGCGCGGGTCGAGTTCAGCGTCTCGGTGGACCGGCCGCTGAGCACCTGGTCGATGGCCCGGCTACGGTTTCGCAACCTGGTCGGCCAGCGTTACCTGGCCCTGGACCAGGGCAGCGAGATCCCCGGCGTCGCGCAAGCCAGCTTGAAGTCCAAGGCGACCATCCCGCTAAGCCAGACCGAGGATGCGCTCGACCTGTCCACCCTGTTCGCCGGCTTCAAGCCGCTGTTCAGTGGCCTAGACCCATCCGAGATCAACGACCTGTCGATGGAGATCATCCAGACTCTGCAAGGCGAAGGTGGCACGATCGATAACCTGCTGGTGCAGACTGCGCAGCTGACCTCGGCGATCGCGGACAAGGACAAGGTGATCGGTGATCTGATCGACAACCTGTCCTCGGTGCTGGACACCGTCGGCCAGCGGGACGCCAAGCTGGCCGACCTGATCTCCCAACTGCAACGCTTCGTCTCCGGCCTGTCCGCCGATCGGGTCACCATCGGTAACTCGATCACCGGGATCAACCACCTGACCTCGGCCACCGCCGGGCTGCTGGACAAGTCCCGACCACAACTGAAACAGGACGTGATCGACCTGACCGGCCTGGCCCAGACGCTGAACGCCGGCAGCTCGACTGTCGATGGCATCCTGCAGCGCTTTCCGAACAAGATCGCCAGCCTCACCCGGACCGCCACCTACGGCTCCTGGTTCAACTTCTACCTTTGTTCGATGGGCGGAACCGTCACGTTACCCGGCGGCGCCACGCTCACCCCGAGCGTGTCCCTGCCGCCTGCGAGGTGTAACTGATGGCCGGCCTCGGTAACCAGCGGATGAAGAAGGCGCCGCGTGGACGGTCCTTCGCCTCGCGTAACCCGACCACCATCGGCGCCATCGGCCTGGTGATCATCGCGGTGCTGCTGTGGGCTGCCTTCAACGCGGCCAAGTTGCCGATCATCGGCGGCGGCACCCAGTACGCGGCGATCTTCAGCGAGGCGTCCGGCCTCGTTGCCGATGACGAGGTACGCATTGCCGGCGTCAAGGTGGGCACGGTGACCGGCGTCCAGCTCGATGGCGATTCCGGCCGGGACGTCAAGGTCAGCTTCCGGGTCAAGAACGCCTTCATCGGCGACCAGACCCAAGCCATCATCAAGATCAAGACGGTGCTCGGGCGCAAGTACCTGGAGCTGGATTCCGAGGGCGGCGGCAAGCAGAAGCCCGGTTCGGTGATCCCGCTGAGCCGCACGCTGACCCCGTTCGACGTCTACCCGGCCTTCTCCGA
>JBDSAN010000086.1:0-9013 GCA_039922115.1 Jatrophihabitantaceae bacterium | reverse complement strand
CGGTCGTCCCTTTCGGTGGGGCGACCGGGCACGATCCACACGGGTTTACGGAGGGATCAGATCGGGGGAGTGGAGTTGCCCTGCATGGCGTCCCACACCCGGGACGGCGTGAGGGGCATGTCGGCATGCCGGACGCCGAACGGCTTCAGCGCGTCGATCACCGCGTTCACCACTGCCGGAGGCGATCCGACGGTGGCGGACTCGCCGATCCCCTTGGCCCCGATCGGGTGGTGCGGCGACGGGGTGACGGTGAATCCGGTTTCCCAATCAGGTACTTCCAGCGCGGTCGGGATCAGGTAATCCATCAGCGAACCGCCCAGGCAGTTGCCGTCCTCATCGAAGGCGATCATCTCCATCAGCGCCATCCCGACCCCGTCGGTGAGGCCACCGTGCACCTGACCCTCAATGATCATCGGGTTAATCCGGGTGCCGCAGTCATCGACGGCGATGAACCGGCGCACCTTGACCTGCGCGGTGCCCGGGTCGACGTCCACCACGCAGATGTAGGCGCCGTGCGGGTAGGTGAGGTTGGACGGGTTGTAGCAGATCTGCGCTTCCAGGCCACCCTCGATGCCTTCGGGCAGGTCGCCGGCGCCGTGCGCGCGCATCGCGATGTCCTGGATCGTCACCGACTTGGACGGGTCACCCTTGACGTTGAACGAACCCTTCTGCCATTCCAGGTCGGCTACTGAGACCTCGAGCATCCCGGAGGCGATGATCCGTGCCTTGTCCCGGACCTTGCGGGCCACCATCGCGGCCGCCGCGCCGGACACCGGGGTGGACCGGCTGCCATAGGTGCCCAGGCCGAACGGGGTCTGGTCGGTGTCGCCGTTGACCACCTGGATGTCGGCCGGTGGAATGCCGATCTCTTCGGCGATGATCTGGGCGAAGGTGGTCTCATGCCCCTGGCCCTGGCTCATGCAGGACACCCGGACCACCGCCTTGCCGGTCGGATGCACCCGCAACTCGCAGCCATCAGCCATGCCCAGACCGAGAATGTCCATATCCTTGCGAGGTCCTGCACCGACCGCCTCGGTGAAGAACGAGATCCCGATACCCATCAGCTCGCCACGCTCGCGCTTTTCGGCCTGCTCCCGGCGCAACTCGTCGTAGCCGGCCAGTTCCATCGACAGCCGCATGGTCGGCTCGTAGTTGCCCGAGTCATACACCCAACCGGTCTTGGTGGCATAGGGAAACTGATCGGGCTGGATGAAGTTCTTGATCCGCAGCTCGGCCGGATCCATTTTCAGCTCGTAGGCAAGGCAATCGACGATCCGCTCGACCAGGTACACCGCTTCGGTGATCCGGAACGAGCAGGCATAGGCCACCCCGCCGGGTGCCTTGTTGGTGTAGACGGCGGTCATCTTGCAGTAGGCGGCCTCGATGTCGTAGCTGCCGGTGAACACCCCGAAGAAACCGGCCGGGTACTTCACCGGGGCGGCGGTGCCGTTGAAAGCCCCGTGATCGGCGAGCACGTTGGTGCGGATCGCCAGGATCTTGCCGTCGGAGGTCGCCGCGATCTCGCCGCGCATGATGTAGTCACGAGCGAAACCGGTGCTGGTCAGGTTCTCTGACCGATCCTCCATCCACTTCACCGGCCGGCCGGTGAGCAGCGAGCCGACGATCGCGCAGACGTAGCCAGGATAGATCGGCACCTTGTTGCCGAACCCGCCGCCGATGTCGGGCGCGATGACCCGGATCTTGTGCTCGGGCAGGCCGGCCACGATCGCGTACAGGGTCCGGTGCGCGTGCGGTGCCTGGGTGGTCGACCACAGGGTGAGCTGGCCATCGATCCGGTCGTAGTCGGCGACCGCGCCGCAGGTCTCCATCGGCGCCGGGTGCACCCGGGGGTAGACGATGTCCTCGGTGACCACCACGTCCGCCCTGGCGAAGACCGCTTCGGTGGCAGCCTCGTCGCCGGTTTCCCAATCGAAACAATGGTTGTTGGTCTTGCCCTCGATGTCATCGCGGATCACCGGAGCGCTCTGCTCCAGCGCCTTGCGAGCATCGACCACCGGCTCCAGGATCTCGTACTCGACATCGATCAGTTCCAGCGCGTCGCGTGCCGAGTAGCGATCCTCGGCAACTACGAAGGCAACCTCCTGGCCCTGGAACCGCACCTTGTCGGTGGCCAGCACCGCCTGCACGTCGCCCGACAGCGTCGGCATCCAGGCCAGGCCCTGCTCGGCCAGCATCGCTCCGGTGACCACCAGCTTCACCTTCGGATGTGCCTGGGCGGCGGTGATGTCCACGCTGAGGACTCGGGCGTGCGCGACCGGTGAGCGCAGAATTGCCAGGTGCAGCATGCCTTTGAGCTGCACATCATCGACGTAGTTGCCCTTGCCCCGGATAAAACGGGGGTCCTCCTTGCGCAGCATCCGGCCGTAGCCGACCGGCTTCTGGTCGTTGTCCTCCTGCTGGGTCGCGCCGATCACGGTGGCCGGCGCGTCCTCGACGGCGGTCATGATGGGCTCCCGGCAGTGGCCTCAGCGGTTTCGGCAGCGGCGGCCCGCTCGTGCTCGGCGGCCCACTTGATCGAGCGGACGATAGTGGCGTAGCCGGTACATCGGCAGATCTGGCCGGAAATCGCTTCCCGGATGGTCTGCTCGTCCGGGTCGGGATTGCGGTCCAGCAGGGCTCGGGCGGTGATCATCATGCCTGGCGTGCAGAACCCGCATTGCAGGCCATGGCAGTTCATGAAGCCCTGCTGTACCGGGTCGAGCTGGCCGTCCACCTCAAGCCCTTCGACGGTACGGACGTCGTGGCCACCGGCCATCGCGGCCAGTACCGTGCACGATTTGACCGGCTCGCCGTCCATCAACACCACGCAGGTGCCGCAGTTGCTGGTGTCGCAGCCCCAGTGGGTGCCGGTGAGGCCGAGCTGGTCACGCAGGAAGTGCACCAGCAGCATTCGGCCCTCGATCTCTTCGGTGACCTCGTCGCCGTTGACCCGCATCGATACCTGCATGCTCAGTTCCCTCCCGTTGCATCAGCGGTGATTCGATCGACCGACCTGCGCAGCGCCCGCTTGGTGAGCTCGGCGGCCAGGTGGCGCTTGTACTCGATGCTGCCGCGCATGTCCTTGGCCGGGCTGCAACTGCTGGCCGCGATCTCGCCCGCGACGGCATAAAGCTCCTCCGACGGCGCGTTGCCGCGCAGGGCCTGCGAGATGGCCGGGATGCCGGTGGTGTTCGGACCGACCGCAGCCAGCCCGACCCGGGCGTCGGTGATCAGGCCGCCGTCCATCCAGACCGCCGCGCCGGCCGAGGTGACCGCCCAGTCGCCGGCCCGCCGCTCGACTTTTTCGTAGGCGCTGGAGCCGTTCGGCCGGATCGGGATGCGTACCTCGATCAGCATCTCGCTGTCACCGACCGCCGTCTCGTACGGGCCGCGGTGGAAGTCCTCCATCGACACCACCCGCTCGCCGCCGCTGCCCCTGATCACGCAGCTGGCACCGAGCGTGGTGCACACCGCGGACAGGTCCTCGGACGGATCGGCCTGGCACAGCGAGCCGCCGAGCGTGCCCCGGTTGCGCACCACCGGGTCAGCAATGACCTTCTCGGCATCGCCGAAGATGGGAAATGCCCGGTTCAGCTCGCTGGACTCCAGCAGTTCCCGGTGCCGGGTCATCGCGCCGATCCGGATCTGGTCGGTATCGACGGCGATGTAGCCCAGTTCGTCGTGCAAGTCGTTGATGTCGATCAAATACTCGAGGTTGGCTAACCGGAGTTTCATCATCGGCAGCAGGCTGTGACCGCCGGCGACCAGCCGAGCGCTGCTGCCGCGCCGCTCAAGCAGTCCGATCGCGTGCTCTACCGACTGTGCGCGTTCATACTCGAACGGCGCTGGAACCTGCATACCGCACCCCCTGCTTGGGCCGAATGTGACCGCGTCAGGCGCCCTGAGCGTGGATAGGCGAGACGGGGCGCCCCGCCGTTGCCGAAGTATTGCGCGCCTGCGGCAGCACCTGTCAATGGTCACCTAAGCAATGGCTTAGGTGACCATTGACCGATGTTGTCGAAGCGGCCAGGCTGAGGGCAGGGCAACAGCTAACCTGATATACGGATGTTCTCTGCATACCGATCAGTGGGAGGATTGCCAGGTGGTCGGGCTGATGCTGCTCAACAGGGCCCTAGCCGGCCTGATGCTCGCCATCGCCGGCTATCACACGGTGCGGCTGGTGGCCGCCGGCCGTGGCCGTGCGCTGGTCGGCTGGCAGGTCGAGCTGACTCACTTGGTGATGGCTGCGGTGATGGCCTACATGACGCTGCGGCCGATTCCGGTCAAGCCTGATATCGCATTGCTGATCGGGTTCACGGTGTCTGCTGCCTGGTTCGCCGGCCGCAGCGTGCGGTCGCTGAGTGCCGGGGCGCGGTGGCGGGTTGTGCACCGGATGCAGCACAGCGTGATGTGCGCGGCGATGCTGTTCATGCTGTCCGGCGCGCTGACCGGCCAGGTTGAGCGGATGCAGATGATGGGCTCACCGGATGCCAGCCAGCTGTCACTGCTGTCGCTGGCGCTGGTCGGGTCGTTGCTGGTGCTCAGCGTCTGGAACGTCGATCAGCTGGGTCAGCTGCAGGCATCCCGGTTCGCGCCCGGCCGGTTGCTGCGGGCAGCCGGGACCGGCGGCCTGTCGGTCAGCACGGTGACCGTGAGCTGCCGGCTGGCGATGTGCCTGGCGATGAGTTACCTGATCGTCGTCGGCGGCCGGTAGCCGCTCGGGAGCCGTTGCTAGGGCATGCGCTTGGTCGGAGGTCCGATCGCGGAGGCGAGCGCATCGCGAACTTGCCGGGAGACAACGCGAACGTCAGCGCCGCACGAGTGGGCAGCTAGCAGATC
Source organism: Jatrophihabitantaceae bacterium (assembly GCA_039922115.1). Taxonomy (GTDB): domain Bacteria; phylum Actinomycetota; class Actinomycetes; order Mycobacteriales; family Jatrophihabitantaceae; genus Jatrophihabitans_A. Next base: position 4,174 of record JBDSAN010000086.1, on the reverse strand, counting down.
CGGGGAAGCTGCTCCCCGATCGGGACGTCCACCACCCTGGTGCCACCGAAACCGGTCCGCGCGGTGACCATCCCGGGATGGCCCTCGACGCATTCACCGATCACCGCCGCTGACCGGCCCAGCGGATGCGAGCGCATCGCGGCAAGCAACTCATCAGCCGATTCGCGCGGCACGATCGCGACCAGCTTGCCCTCGTTGGCAACGTACATCGGATCCAGGCCGAGCAGCCCACACGCATTGGCAACCTCTGGCGGCACCGGAATCGACTTCTCCACCAAGTCGATTCCCACCCCGGCGCTGCGCGCGATCTCGTTCAGCGAGGTCGCCAGGCCACCCCTGGTCGGATCGCGCAGCACGTGCAGGTCCAGCGTCACCGCCAGCATCTCGGCCACCAGCCCGTGCAGCGCGGCGGTGTCACTGACCACCTCGGTGCCGAACTGGATTCCCTCGCGAACGCTCATGATCGCGATACCGTGCACGCCAATGTCACCGCTGACCAGCACCACATCACCCGGCCGGGCCCGCTGCGGCCGGATATCCACGCCGGCCGGCACCAACCCGATTCCGGCGGTGTTGATGTAGACCCCGTCGCCGTGGCCGGCATCGACCACCTTGGTGTCGCCGGTGACGATCTGCACCCCGGCCGCCTCGGCAGCCTTGCCCAGTTCGGCCGCGATCCGGCCGACCACGGACAGCTCGGTGCCCTCCTCCAGGATGAACCCGCAGGACAGGTACTTCGGCTTCGCCCCGCTCATCGCGAGGTCGTTTACCGTTCCATTAACGGCAAGATCGCCGATCGAACCGCCTGGGAAGAACAGCGGCTGCACCACGTAGGAGTCAGTCGAGAACGCCAGCCGCGCCTCGCCCATGGTGAACACTGCCGAATCGCCCAGGCCGGCCAGCACCGGATTGGCGAAGGCCGGGACGAACAAGTGCTCCACCAGTTCGGCTGACAGCTGGCCGCCGCCGCCGTGTCCCATCACGATCGTCGGCGAATCCCGCAACGGAACCGGGCAGGTCCAGCTCGTGAGATCCAGCGGCTCAGCCAACGGATGCCGCCGCGTTGCTCGGAGTGAGTTCCAGCCGCCGGTACAGGTAGTAGGCCGCGCAGGCGCCCTCGCTGGACACCATGGTCGCGCCAAGCGGCTTGCGCGGCGTGCAGGCGGTTCCGAAAGCAGCACACTCGTGCGGCTTGATCAGGCCCTGCAGCACCTCACCGCTGCGGCATACCGACGACTCCGCGGTCTTGATATCGGTTACCTCGAAACGGTATTCCGCATCGTAGTCACGGTACTTCGGCGACAGGCGCCAGCCGCTGGTCGCGATCACACCGATCCCCCGCCAGGCCCGGTCGGTCACCTCGAACACGTCGGCCAGCAACCGCTGGGCCGCTGGGTTTCCGGCAGCGGGGACGGCTCGCGGGTAGGCGTTGTCCAGCCGGCACTCGCCGGCTTCAAGCTGGTGCACCGCACGCCGGATTCCTTCGAGAATATCGAGTGGTTCGAAGCCGGTGACCACGATCGGCACCTGATACCGCTCGGCCAGGGACGGGTACTCGGCAGTGCCCATCACGCTGCACACGTGCCCGGCCGCCAGAAACGCCTGCACCCGGCAGGACGGTGACTGCATGATGGCCTCGATCGCCGGTGGCACCCGCACGTGCGACACCAGCAGGCTGAAGTTCTTGATACCCAAGCGCTTGGCCTGATACACCGTCATCGCGTTCGGCGGGGCGGTGGTCTCGAAACCGATCCCGAAGAACACCACCTGCTTGTCGGGGTTATCCCGGGCGACGGTCAAGGCGTCCAGGGGTGAGTACACCACCCGGACGTCCCCGCCTTCGCTCTTGACCCGGAACAGGTCACGGCCGCTGCCCGGCACCCGCAGCATGTCACCGAAGGAACAGAAGATCACCTCCGGTCGGCTGGCAATCTCCAATGCCTTATCGATGATCTCGATCGGAGTGACGCAGACCGGGCAGCCGGGGCCGTGGATCAGCTCGAGTTCGTCCGGTATCAACTGGTCAATCCCGTGCCGGATGATGGAATGGGTCTGGCCGCCGCAGACCTCCATCAGGGCCCACGGCCGGGTCACCGTCGCTCGAATATCGGCCAGCAGCCGTTCGGCAAGTTCCGGATCGTTGAACTCGTCGATGTACTTCATCGCTATGCCACCTCCGGTGAATGCGGACCAGCGGCCGAGCCGTTGGCCTCCTCCATGCCTGCTTCGATGGCTGCCCGCGCCCAGGCGTCACCGAATTCCATGTCGAGTTCGCCCAGCTCGCTGAACAGCCGCAAGGTGGCCAGCGCTGAGGCTTCATCCAGCCTTTGCAAGGCAAATCCCACGTGCACGACGGTGTATTCGCCGACCTGCAAGTCGGGTACGAACTCCAGGCAGACCGACTTCTGCACGCCGCCGAAATCCACCTTGGCCATCCGGGTCGCGTCCTGCTCCCAGATCTCAACTACCTTGCCGGGAACTGCTAGACACATGCCGCTCTCCCCTATCCATCGACGCTGACTGTGGCGCGCTCGGGCTTGCTTTGATCGTCGAAATCCTGCTGGGCCGCGATGACCAGCTGGCCGAGCGCCAGCCCCGCGTCACTCGGTGGTACCTGGCGATGTCGCAGTACCTGAAAACCCCGCTCGCCAAGCCGCCGAACGCACAGCGAGAGCAACAGGCCGTTGAGAAAGACCCCGCCGCTGAGCGCAACTCGGTTCTGCCCGCGTTCGCTGCGCAATCGCTGCGCACACTCTGCCACCGCGGCAGCCAGCGCGTGGTGAAAGCGGGCCGCGATCAGGCCTGGTTGCAGGCCGGCCAGCACGTCGGTCACGATCGCCGCCAGCAGCGGGGACGGATCGAGCTCGCCGGATGGCAGGCAATCGATCAGGTAGCCGGAATCGATCGCGGCCGGTTGTTCGATGAAGGCCCGGGCCTGCCCTTCCAGCTCGATCGCGGCCTGGGCCTGGTAGCTGGTCCGGTGGCAGATCCCGACCAGCGAGGACACCGCGTCGAACAGCCGCCCGACGCTGGAGGTTGGCACGCAGTTCAACGATCGTTCAAGCTGCGCCGCCAACTGCTCGCGCTCGGTGCAGGCCGCCACCGCCGGCAACCGTGCATCCCAGTCCAGGCCGGCCGAACGCAGGTGGGACAGCGCCATCCGGCACGGGTTGCGCACCCCGGCATCGCCACCGGGCAGCGCGGTATAGCGCAGGTGCGCCACCCTTTGGTAACCACGGTAATCGGCGATCAGCACCTCGCCACCCCAGCTCGCGCCGTCCGGGCCATAGCCGGTGCCGTCGAAGGCGAAGCCGATCACCGGCCCGGCCGGGTCGTCAGCCGCGATCCCGTTGTCGGCCAGGCAGGACGCGATGTGCGCGTGATGGTGCTGGATCCGCCGGACCGGCCGCTGGCCGGCATGCTCGATCGCCCAGCGAGCGCTGCGGTAGCCGGGGTGCAGGTCGGTGGCCAGCTGCGCCGGCTGCACTCCGGTGAGTGCCCGAAGGTGCGCCTCGGCCAGCTCGAAGGCCTGCCAGGTGGCCAGATCGTCCATGTCACCGACGTGCGCCGATAGCCACGCATAGCGACCCTCGGCGATACAGAAGGTGTTCTTCAGGTCCCCACCGGTGGCCAGCGTCGCCGGCACCGGATCAGCCAGCGCCACCGGCAGCGGCGCGTAGCCGCGCGATCGGCGGACCGGCAGCTCGGCGCCGTCCACCAGCCTGATCACCGAGTCATCGCACGGGACGTGGATCGGCCGGTCGTGCATCAGCCAGCCATCGGCCAGGCCGGCTAGCCGATCCAGCGCCTGCTGGTCGTCGGTGATGATCGGTTCACCGCTGAGGTTGCCGCTGGTCATCACCAGCGGAGCGCGGCCGGCCAGCAGCAACGCGTGCAGTGGTGTGTAGGCCAGCAGCACGCCCAGGTCCGGATTGCCCGGCGCGACCGCATCAGCGATCGGGCTGCCGCGCCGTCGCGGTAGCAGCACGATCGGGCGCCGGGCGCCGGTCAGCAGCGCGGCCGCCGGCCCAACCGGCTCGAACTCCACGATCTCAGCTGCCGCCGCCAGGTCGGCGACCATCACCGCGAATGGCTTGTCACCACGATCCTTGCGCTTGCGTAGCGTGCTCACCGCCGCCTCGTTGCCGGCATCGCAGGCCAGGTGATAGCCGCC
>JBDSAN010000085.1:0-20509 GCA_039922115.1 Jatrophihabitantaceae bacterium | reverse complement strand
GCGACCTGGACTTACTCGAGGTCTCGATGACGAAGTTCGCGACCGGAGCGACTGCAAGCTTCGACTTGTCGAAGGCGTTGTCCAACGCCTCCTGGAAGGTGGCGAGGTTCGTCAGACTGGAACCCTGAAAGCCAGCTGTCTGATTCGGTTCTACCTCGAACGCGAATAGGTAAATAAGTGACCCGGCCGGCACGAGCGGTCCTCCCCTCGCTGCATCTTGATGACCCCGTTCAGCATGCCGGCCTGACCGCGCCCCGGCGGTCAGCGCACCTCCCGCGAGCTGTCCAGGACGATCACCGCGCCCGGCGTGTCACACATCCTGAACAGGCGCAGCGGCCGGCCGGCGGCACGCGGTACCAGCACCGCGATGGAGCCCGCGGGCGTCCCGCTGTCGAGCTTGCTGCCGGTGACGTGGATGCCCAATAGCTGATCGGACTTGCGCGTCGTCGCCCGGGTGGTGGTCGCCTGCCGCGCTTCCCGGGCCGCCTCCATGGCGAGCAGGTGCGGGAAGCCGTACTTGCCGCCGCCGGCGACCGAGGAGACCAGCGCTACCGGCGCCCCCACCCGCTCGAGCAGTTCGAGGTTCACGCCGTGTTTGGAAGCATGGTGCGAGATCTTGAACAGGTCGGCGGCGAGGTAGTCCCGGCCACGGGCGGCACGCAACTCCCGGGCCAGCGCGACGTTCTGCGACAGCAGGTCGGGAAAGTCGACGGTGGTCTGCGCCCACGAGGTGAACTGGGCGTCGGCGCCCAGCAGCAACCGGCGAGACCGACGCGGCACGGCGCGCCGGTTGGTGCGCTGGCCGTCGGGCTCGGCGAACAGCCTGGCCGCGGGATAGTCGAGCATCAGGGTGATCGAGGAGTCGTTGATCTCGACGCCGTAGGTGTCGAACCGGTTGCGCAAACCGACTCCGGGGCCGAGCACCGTGAACTGCACCGAATCCAGGGTGAGCACGGTGCCGGCGGTGGGTTGCAGCCGCCGGATCCACGGCGAGGCCTCCAGTGCCGTGGTCAGGTTGTGGAACGACGGGGTCGGGAAGAAGAAACCGGGGTCCCAGAACTGGTCTATGCAACCGGACGGTCCGTTGTAGCGGGCGAGCAGGTCGGTCATGCCACCGACGTGATCGAAGTGTGGATGGGTCGCGACCAGCAGCCGGACCTGCCCCGCGGTGCCGGGCTGCTGGATGATGCCCGCCGCGTGCAGCGAGTCGAGCAGCGCGGGAAGCTTGCCGGTGGTGGCGACATCGACGATGACCAGCCGGCGCTGGCCATCGTTGCTGTCCGGTGGCAGCACCAGCAGCTGGGTGTCCCCGTCGCCGACGTTGACCAGAAAATAGAGCAGCGCGGTCGGGTCGTTCGCGATCGCCTGGAGCAGGCTGCCCGGAGCGACGGTGGGTGCGGCCAGCGACGAGTCCGGCACCGGGTCTACTACCGGGCTCATCGCAGGCTCTCCAGCTCCGGGTTCGCCTCCGGTGCCGGTGGCGCTGCGATGACCAGCGCGGGCAGCGGTTGCCCGGCGCGCGCGGTGAGGTCCTCAGCCACCAGGCCGCGCGTCTCGTCGTCCTCCGCGTGCGCGGGTTCGACCGCCGCGACACCACCCAGGTAGGCGATCTTGGCAGCCTCGCGCGCCGCGGCCGAGATGTCGTACACAGTGCCGTCGAACAGCTCGCGGACGTCCCGAACAGCTCTCCGGCGCCACCGCGAGGTGCCGGCCCACTCGGCGAAGGTGTCCCCGCAGCGCGGCGTCCGGACCAGCCGATTCGGTAGGTAGAGCTGCGCGCGCAGCAGTTCGACCGGCACGGTGGTCCAGTGGGTGTCCTGCTCCGCGCCACCGGGCCAGATGAGCCGGCCGTTCTGGTCGACCAGCGGCCACGGCCACCGGCGCAGCAGCGCCAGCTCGTCGACCAGCTCCTCCAGCACGGTGTAACTCCAGCCGCCCCGAAGGTCGTCCTGGGTTGCGGGCAGGTCCTCCGGCGCCCAGGGCACTGTGTTCGGTGGAACCGGCATGCTCATCGGATCGCCACCACTCTGGCTAGCTCAGCAGCGATTCGAAGTGCTGCTTGGACGGGATATCGAACAGCGTGGTCCGGTAGAACACGTGCAGGTTCGTCATCGCCAGGACGTAGCCGTGCCAGAGCAGCGCCAGCGCGTCATCGCGCCCGACCCTGGCCAGAGTTGTCTTGACCGCGAGAGATCTGGTGCGTGCTTCCTCGATCCAGTCCTGCTCGACGAATTCCGCCAGCTTGGCCGCCACCTCTTCGCACGCCTGCTGCTCGGCGGCGCTGCTGCGCCGGACGTCGCGGGTCCAGGTGGGCGACCCGGCAATGTTTACCAGCGTTCCCGACTGGCCTGCGATAGCGAGCAGTTCGCTGCCGCCACCGTCCGGTGGTAGCTCGCGTGCGAGCCGCACCAGATCGAACTCGTTGACCAGACTGGATCGCCGGGTGGTAGTGCTGACCTGGTACAGGATGCTGTTCTCCTTGAGCAGCGTCATCAGCTCGCCGATCAGCGGGACCCGCATCAGGAACGGCGCGGCCCCGCCGTCGCTGCGAGCCGACGCGTTCACCACCAGCAGGTCATCCGGCACCTCGCCCGCCAGGCCGGCCAGTTCAGGGTCGGTCCGGAGCCGGTCCGCCAAGCCGTGCGCCCACTGGTCGCCCATGTTGTCATAGACGCCGCCGTCGACCAGCCACAGTCGCCGCAGCTGGGCGCGGTCGAAGCCCAGTTTCCGCGCGGACAGCCTGCGTGGATTGAACGCTCCCGGAAAGCAAGCCGAGGCCTGGACCGCCGTAGAGACGTTCAGCCTGCCGGCGCCGGTGGACAGTCCGAACCGGTAGCTGTAGGCGAAGTTCCGCGAGAAGTAGGCGTGCACGTTGGACTGCACCTCAGTGGCGCAGAAGACGTGCGTCACGGCACCGTGCAGGTCCTTCAACTGAGCCGGGCCGGCCGGCGTGTGGAAGAGCAGCCGGCGCAGCACCCGGTCGGCAACGGCACTGCGCAGCTGGGTTCCGACCAGTGCCACTACGGCACCGATCACGCACAGCACGGTGGCCAGCCAGCACGCGCCGAGCCAGCACCAGGGAACGGCCGTCAACGCGAGGCCCGCGAGGATCACCACCAGCAATAGGACGGTCTCGGGCGCCCACTCGACGGTGCCACGCAGCGCGCAGCGCCTAGCCAGCGGCGCGGTCCGGCTCCGGAACGTGTCGCCGTCGGTCGCGGCATAGTCCAGGTGCGTCGCGACGAAGCCGTTGGTCAGCGAGCCGCCCGAGACGCTGGCGATCGAGGTGACCTGCTGGTTCAACTGCGCATCGGTCACGTACAGCAGCACGCCGAGCCCGAACAGGCCGGCCCGGTGCCCGCCGCCCGACAACGAGATCGACCAACCTGCCATAGCTGCCCCCCAAGCCGCCTGATGACAATGTCGCGCTGGGTTGAGAATGGACCTTCCAGATCGGGTTGACAATGCCGCCGGGCCGGGCCGATCCAGATATCGCGAAATCCGGGAATCCCGGAATCACGCCAAAATCGGCCATCCGGCCCGGTACCCCGGCCCCGCCCTCGGTTCTAGTGTCGAGGCCAGGAGAAAGGAGGACGATCACGACCGGCACCCGGGCCACCACTCGCAGGCGCGCTCCAGAACCGAACGCCGCTCCACTGCACATCCTCTGGATCAACGCCGGTCTGAGCTGCGACGGCGATTCCGTCGCGCTGACCGCCGCCACCCAGCCCAGCATCGAGGAGTAAATGACGAAGTCGCTGAACGAGATCATCATGACCAAAACCGCCGATCAAGCGGCCTAACCGCTGTCACCTAAACGTGCAGCAGACCCATCCGATTCACCCGCTGGACGGCCTGCTGACCGCGTGTTCACGGCGCCAACCGTCCGTGAGGCCGTACTGTGACCCGCTCGTGCAGCAGAACCCTTCTCAACGACGTCCGGCTCTAATAGCTGTCGGGCGGGGCTTCGTCTTCGAGCGGACATTCGAGAATCCATTGCGTCCACTGGACTCGGGCCACCTGCTTCGGCAACCCACCGGACCAGATGTTCGTCGCTAGCGACAGCACCAATCCGATCGCCGCAGGTAAGGGGGCTCCGGTTATTGCCAGCGTTGCAAGTCCGGCGGATGCGGACGATGCGGTGGCCGTTCGCTTCACGGCGTCGCGCGACCGGACCTTCACAGGGAGCTCGAGTCGACGCGATATCTCCCACAGCACGTCCCTGTTAACGGTGCCCGCGTCTCTGAGCGAGTCCATGCCCTCGGCCCTCAGATATCCGCGCGTTTCGTGCAGCACGCGCGTAAGCCAGTCCTGACCGCGCTTCTGAGCGATAGGAACCAAATATGGTCCGAGGCTGAACGGGATCGGCCTGGCCCTGCGGGCGACGTCATTAGGCTCGAACCAAGAAACCGGTACGGCTGCCTACTACGGATCGGATGAGTCAAGTAGTAGCCGCCGGCTGCACGCTCTGAGTACAGCAGGTACTTAAGCACCAAGTCGACGAGATAGTGGATGCGCTCGGGCGGAACGCCGAGCCGAGCTGAAACCTGCTCGATCCTAGGGTTCGTTGACAGCGCGGTAACGTCGAAGACGTAGTGCTCGGCGCCCGACGCGGACCGGCTGCGAATCTGGTCCCCGATCCAAGCCGAGTCATGAAGCCCGAGAAATCCGCGGACCTGCTTGGCGTTTTTCACCACGAATGCACTGATCTCGGCAACCGCGGCATCGAGGAGATCAGGCGACAGGTGTCGCGGGCCTTCCAGCAGAAGGAGGTCCGGGACGAACCATCCTGGATCCCGACGCTGCAAGTCTGCGAGTAGTCGTGGAACCCTAGCCTCGCCGGAGGCGGCAGCCGAATCTGTGAGCATCGCAAGTGGATAGCGGATGTTGTCGTGCCACAGCACGAAGTCTATGAAGTTGCTAGCCAGGCCACGTGCCCATGGGTCAGGCTTTCCTTTCGTGAAAAGGGACTGCACACCATTCACGGCGGTCAGGTCGACTTGCGACGCCAGCTCCACCATTCTGGACATAATGGCCCCGTTCACGTAGGTCGTACTGATCGTAGCGGGAGCTGTAGCCAACAGAGAATCCCACTTGGTGGCCTATCGGGGGGCGTAATGGCTTGCCTACCGATTCCTTCCCGGTCACCTCTTGCCGAACGGCTGACTATCCGGACGGCTGACTGACGCGGATCCCTGGTGGGTCGTTGTCGGTTCCTTCCTGATTGTTCTTTGGGAGGATGGTCGCTCTGATTGCCCGAGGAGGGCTGATGAGTGAGACCCGTAAGCACCGGTCGTTTACGCCGGAGCAGAAGATCGAGATCGTGTTGGCTGGTTTGCGTGGTGACCGACCGGTCCGTGATGTGTGCCGGTCCTATGAGATTAGTGAGGCGTTGTATTCCCAGTGGCGGGAGCGGCTGCTGGAAGGCGGTAAAGACGGCTACCTCCCGCCGGCCGCCTTCCGGGGCCGATGTTCGGTCGCCTCGTGACGTCCCAGCTCGATGAGCCGGGTCCTCAGTGGTGCCAAGTTGTACTCGACGGTCTGCGATGCGGCGAGCCGGAGTGCGTCCAAGGCCGAGCCTTCGACGTAGTCGCGTTCCCAAGGTTCGCCTCTGCCCAGGAGAAGCAGAAGGGCCGCAAGGGTCAGCTCAGACGGTGGCGCTGCCTTGCAGCGATCGGCGACTTCGCTGGGGTAGTCGATGAGGCCCTCAGTCAGCTCGAGGGTTCGGTGCATCAATTCCATCCAGACGGCTTCGTCAACGCCGGTCGCGAACACCCACCGACCGAGCGCGTCGGGCACGCCGACGGGTGCGACTTGCCGGTCAGCATCGAGCATCGCTCGCCAGTAAGTGACGGCAGCAGCGAGCGCGGACGAGGCTGGATCGGCATCCTGAACAAGCAGTGCCATCTCGGCGGCGGCAGTCCGTAGCGCCTTGATGTCGCCGCGGAGGTCAGTGAGAATGCCGGTGAATCCATACCCTGGCTCGTCCTGCAATGCGCCGACGAGCATCCATGCCGTGGCATGCGCGGCTCCTCGTCGCGCCGCTGCCACCAGTTCAGTCCGGAACTTGCCGAGGAACCAGCTGGTGGGGCGCGACCACTTAAGCGTTAGATCGAAGGTAGCGCGGCCGATGGCATCGCTGCTGAACAGCACCACCCCTGCGCGTGAGTCCAGCCAGCTCCTCGCTATGCCCTCGAGCAGCGGCCGCTTGGAGGCGAGGATCGCGCGGTACTCGATCCCGACCGATCCAGGAACGCTGATAAGCCTGTCGAGGGTCTCCTCAAAGGCAGGCCGGATCGTCCCGAGGTTGCGGAACTCCCACGCTGCGAGCGCCAGGACCGCTTCGAGCGCTCTACCCCACGGACGGTTGATCGCGCTGTTGAGTGCGTCTCCTTCGCCGAGAGGATCATTAAGGTCGTCGTCTACTGGCACGTCTGTTGTCGGTCCGAGGGCCCAGGCCCAGGCGTCGTCAAGGTTGCTGCCGAGCTGCCCTTGTCGGTTAGCGAGGGCGGCCACCAAGTCCACAATGGCGGTGTCGACGCCGTCCCAGCGAGGTTCGAAATCGTAGTCGTCACTGCCGATCGGTGCGAGTTCCCAGCGGGTGAGCCGAACGAGTCGTGCTGCGTCCAGAATGGCCGGTGCACGCTCGGTCAGGCCGCCGGCCAGCTCGGTTAGCGCCTGGAGGTAGTGCAGGACATAGACCGGTTCGCGCAGCGTGGTCACGATGGATGTTGGGTCTTCGGTCCATCCGATCGGGTCTGCCTTGACGACGGTCTCCAGGGTGCGGGCGAGTTCACGGGCACTGACGAGGTTCCAGCCGCTGCGCTCATCGGGACGCCAGCTCGCGATCAAGGCAGCTGCTGCGATTGGCGGAAGCGCGGCGAGCGCTTCCGTGCTGTGCGGTGACTGACCGCTGCTGATCGACACACGCTCGAGTCGGGTCTCAAGAGCAGTCGCTGAGGGTTCACCGTGTTGCGCGGTCACGCAAACGATTTGTTCCCTCCAACCAGTCAGCGTGTTCGGCGGGAGCACCAGCGACCAGCGCCAGGCCCGGGCCCAGTCGTTGGGAATCGACTGGGCACCTTCCGCGACCTCAGGTGCGGGCGAGGGATCACCGAGACTCGCAGTCCAGACGTCGAGCTGATCAGGGGTCGGGTTCGATGCCAGGATGTTGTCGATCAGATCTCGGTCGTCGCCGGTCGCTGTTGAGGAGCGCAGACGGAGAGCGATGTGGTCGATCTTGTCCTGGAGTGGGACGTCTGCCGCTCCGGATAGGAGTTGGCAGGTGATGCGTTCTCCGATCTCGCCACCGATGTTGTTGATCCAGTCTCGTAGCTGCCGGGTCGGCACTCCTAGTTCGCGGGCGCGGGCGGCTAAGCGCAGGAGATGGTGCGCAAGTATGACCACGGCCTCGTGTTCCTGGTCCAGTCCGGCCGTGAGTGCCGTGATGTCCAGCGCGGTGTACTTCATGGCTTCTGCATTGGCCAGGCGTCGGACTTTGGCAGCCAGGAGGGTGATGCGTTCGGCAGCGTTCTCCAGGCTCAGACCGGATTCCAGATGCTCGAGTAGCACGATGGGTTGCCGGCCGCCGTCCATGCGCCGATCGGCGCCCAGCACGGAGTTGGCGACGCGAGTCACGATGGGGTCCGTCGGGTCTGCGGCGTTGGCGACGCTCATACTGATCGCGCTCACCCAGCGTTGCGTCCCGTGTAGCGCGGCTATCTGCGCGACGATCGGATAGCCTGCTGGGCCGAGCTGGGATGCCGTTCTCAGCACCTCGAACCTGACGCCAAGTCTCAGGCTTCTGTCGATAGCCTTGTATTCTTGAGCAGGCGGCTCAGCAGGTCGGCGACGGGCTGTGGCTGGGCCTGTCCGAGCCCACCGAGCAGGCTTGTCACGGGCCAGGGTTCACCCGGGCGCGGGAGTTGGATCAGGTGGGCTTCGTAGAGTGGGTTCAGCCAGGTTGGGTCGGCGAGTTTGCTGAAGAACAGCCTCAGATGGTGGGCATTGGTCGCGAGCCGACGAAGATCCTCGATCTGGCTGAGCGTTTCGTAGGGCTGCGCGGCGAGGTCAGTCAGCGTTCGAACCTGAGCATCAGGGGGCGTGAACATCCTGACGAACCACGACATGGTCCTGTCGAGCAATACCCCGACCTCGGCCAGGGTGTAGTCACTGTGGACGGCTCCGTTTGCCTCCTTTCGTAGTCCGCCGTACTCGGCAATGGGGTCGAGCTCACCGGGCAACGGCTCAACGCCCGTTTGATGACGGAGGTACTCAAGCAATTTGCGGGCGTGCCAGGAACTTCGATCTTGATCCTGCGCAACGCGGTTCAGAACCTCATCAAGACTGGACCGGGACGCTTCCACGTCGGCATCAGGCTGCTGCAGCTCGGTCTGATACCTATCCCAGGCCGCGATCACGGCCGGCAGCCCACCAGCGGCGGCCTGCCGGCCCACGACAACCGCATCCAGCGCTTCCCGCAGGTTATATGCCGCGCCCTCGGCCAGACGCAGACCCGATTGGCTCCTCGACCCCTGCTCGATCAAGCTCGCCGCCGTACCGAGACAAGCAACGATCTTTTCGCCCCGACCCGGCAGCTCAACCGCGATCCTGGCAAGAACATCAACGGGCAGAGATCGGAAGGCCCGACCCCTCCGGTCCATCAATGGTCACCGCCTTAGTCTGAACGGTCCCTCTGATCGTCCCGTCCGCCGACGGTCATCGCGGCGGCCACGGACGCGGCGGAGGGGCGAGCAGTGCTGTTCAACGCAGGTTCACCGACGGCTCACCATCGCGCATCGAGCACGGCGCAGAGGGCTGTCATGGCGACCAACACCGACCTGGCCACGCTCCCCGCAGAGCTCCCTGCCGGCGTCTACAGCGACGGTTCCCGGCTCTGGCGCGCCAAGCCCGGAGCGACATCGACGTTCGCGGAGAACGTCGCGGCCCGGGACCTGTTCATCGAGCTGCACGCCGACGAGTTCTGGAACCCCTGGCGAGCAGTTCAAGAAACGCTGCGCCTGGCGCGCCGAGTGGGAAACCATCGAGCAAGCACGAGCCGAGATCGCCGACTACATCAACACCTACCACCGGCCCCACTCCGGGATCGGCTACCGCACACCCACCGAAGTCGCCGCCACCTGGCGACGCGACCCGAAACCCAAATGAACCTAGCGACCTAACCGACAGCGACCACGGCCCGCATCTCTCCGATCGGACGCGCTTACTCGCCTACTCGTTCGCCGTGAGCGATGACCGCGGACACAGGCCATGAGGCGAGGAATAAGATGTTGGCTACGGTCCACCACGCTGTGCCGTTCCCAAAGTGTAGCTCGCCAAATGCAGCCGCCGGACTTAATGTTACTATAAGCTTGCCGTATCGTATAATGTGATTAGCAGCAAAGTAGCGATCAATCATTGCAAATCCGCTGAGGTGATACCAGGCTAGTCCGGCGCTTGACATCAGGCAAAGCAGACTCTCGACAACGGTTGAATGGCTTAGGGTTGCTGCCTCGACCGGAATAATCAAAATCAAGGGATAGTAGCAGCCGAACTCGCTGACCAGGTTCCCCATCTGCATCTCGGAGTTGAACCTTCCGTTCCGCAGTCGCGATAGCTCGCCGCTCGACTTTCCGTATACTAGCATTGATAGGGTCGCAGAAATGAGTCCAAACGCGAGAAACGCGATTATATCGATCGGTACGCCGCGTACAGGAAGGGCCAGTCCGAACAGGATTGCGAAAGCTCCCAGTAGCGCCGCGCTGACGCCGAAGCTAACCTCCGCTTCGGTAGCGCGTAGAGGAGAAACCTCATCGTGAGTGCGCGGTCTGGCGCAATACGCCGGTCCCTGTGGCAGATCGATCAGGGATGTGAGGACGTATCCGGCACTCATCCTCTGTGCGTGGTCCTGCGTCGAGTCAATCGGTAGAAAGATGGGTTCGCCTAGTTGATCGAATCTAGACGGGGGAAATCTAAAGTATAGTCGGTCCTGCCCTTCCGCAAAATAATTGGGAAGGTAGTCGCTCGCAAAGAACTTTTGATCGAACGCGAGCTTAATCATTTCTCGATTGTGCGGGCTCACCGTCATGCTTATTTCAAATTCCGGCGCCCGGTCGCGGAGGCGGCACTTAAGGTCCTCAAACAAACGATGGCTCACGTGATGGCCTCTTTCAGCAGGATCTACCGCGACGCCCTCGACATGGTAGCCGAACTCATCCGAGACGTAGTGGTATTGCAGGTAGCCGACGACTCGTGGGGGTGACGCGCATAATACTGCAACAAGAACCTGCCGTTCATTAACACCGCGTCCGAGTACACCAGGTAAGGCGGCCTTTCGGTCAGGGTCATCTTCGGGAAATGATATGGCCGCGATTTCGATTATTCGAACCAAATCGTCTAGCTTGGCTTCGCGGATTGTGTACGCGGACACTGAACCTCCCAATAGCATCGCTCAGTCGAGGCGTTGCAGGCGCATCGTCGAGCCGTCAGACGCCTGGAATTGTTGTGTAAGATATCGATCCGTACAAGGACGGTAGTGATGGACCACATCTCCAGGGGCGGTCAGAGCTTGAAGGCGCGCGTCCATAGGCATCCTGATCAGGGCGATGTGCGCCCGCTGCTCCGTTGAGCTGGTCCGGCCGGCGGCCCGGAAGGGCCGCGCTCACTGACCCACGTCATAGGGTCAGCGTGCCAGCCGCTTCCGCCCGGTCACCTAGTCTCGACTTGACTGGATTGGGGCTATCGTACCCGGCAGTTTGGGCGAAACCCGAAATACTTGAATCCTGCTGGAAGGCCGCAGCTGATCCGCCGCTGCCAGCACCGCCCGATCGCTCACGTCGCGGCCGAGGCTGGTGTGTCTCGGCAATGCTTGTCGAAGTGGAAGAACCGCTAGGACGCCCTCGGCGAGGTTGGGCTGCTTGATCGCTCGTCGGCACCGTATGTCATCCCGACCCAGCTGCCCGCTAGGGTGGTGACCCGCATCGAGGTGCTGCGCCGGAGCAGCAGGCTGCCCGCCCGCCTAATCGCCGTCGAGCTGGCCGGTGAGGCGTCACGGTCAGCCAGACCACGGTTGCGCGGTGACTGGTCCGGCTCAGCATCGACTGCCGCCGCGACCTGGACCCCACCGGCAAGACCAACCGGGTGATCCGCCGGATCGTGGCCCGCTATGCCGGTTACAAGGTCTACCGGCGCGGTGAGGTGGTTGGGTTTGTGGCGCCGTCGGAGCGGTTGGCGGTGCGGCAGATCAGTCCGCGGTTCCTATCGCAGGACGAGCGGATCGAGATCGCCGACCGTCCGTGTTGCGACGTTGACTAGAACCCGGCCAGCCGACGCCTGGTCAATTTTCGCTAGCCGTTGGCACAACGGTCCCTCGGCGGCCCCATCCAGGTAACCTCGTGTCATGAAGCCAGTCAGTGTGATAAGTAGGAATTATCATGCGCTCTGGATTGTCGGTTTAGGGACTTCGGATGTATAACCTCAAGCGTTTCAGCGAGCCTGGGTTCGACCGGATGAATGCGATAATCGATGGACTCAGTACCCACATTACCTCATATATCAACCTCGTCGGCAGCGCCACGTTGCCCCTACCCGAGGCCTGCGAAGCTCACGGTCTGCCGGCGACCGCCTGTCGAGTCGAAGGACATCTCAACGCTCGTCTTTTTCCGGCGACGGCTCCAATGGATCAGGCAGAAGCGCTGATCGAAGAGTGTGTCCGCAGCCTTTTTGGCCTTGACGGTTCCTATGAGATCAGCGCGCAACCCCACTCCGCGACCCAGGCCAACCAGGTCGCGTTCCGAGCTGCGCTCGGGCACAGTGGAAGGCCGGTGGTCGGATTAGCGCCGACCGACGGCGGCCACATTTCTCACAGTGTGGACCTAGTGGGCGGAAGTCAGTTTTTCGCATTTCCATTGACCACCGCCGGGATAGACTATACGGCTTTGGCCGCACTAGTGCGTAAACATTGCCCGGCCGTTATCGTCGCCGGGAGCACAAGCTATACCCGCGCCCTCGACTGGGCACGGCTTCGTGAGATCGCAGATGAGGTAGGTGCGCACCTGCACGCTGATCTGGCCCATGTCGCTCCGTTCATCGCTACAGGATTGCACCAGCCCGCGTTTCCATTCGTTGACTCCGCCACATTGGACGTTAGCAAGAATCTGCGTGGACCGAATGGTGGTATTCTCATCTATCGGAAGAGTGTGAGGACCTCGATGCGACGGGCGTTGTTCCCGCAGGTCCAGACCTCACCGAATGCAGGGGCACTGCTGAGCAAGGCCGCTTGTTTGAGCTATTGGACGCCGACTGGGTTAGAAGCGCACGCCCAAGCGATGGTCCGGCTGGCGCGCATACTCTCCAAACGGCTCGCCACAAGGCTGGGAGAACCTATCTTTGGCGAGACGGAATCGCATCTGCTGGTATTCGACGTAAGTCGTGTGACCGACGGCGGTGTGACCGCAGAGGCAGCCTTAGAACACTCCGGCATTTTGGTCAACCGCAACCAGGTGCCAGGTGACCGACGCTCACCGTGGGACCCCTCGGGCATCCGGCTCGGAACTGCCGCGATTGCGATTCTGGGCTATACAGATGCAGACACCGACGCGCTTGGGGAAGCGATCTGTGCGGTGCTTGAGGGTTCCGAACCGCACCGGGACACAGTGGATCGCCTACTTACCAAGTACCACCGCCCGTTGGTTAGTATCGCCAATGTACCGAAAGGAGCCAACGCGATCGCTCGATGAGCGTATCTTTCAACTACCATTCCATTTCCCCAGATACGTCAGTATTTGGGTGAAGGTAACACGGATAGTCAACGGCGTGGTGGTCGGCGGGATCCGCGCGGCCGGCACCACTGCGCCGGAGGTCATCGAGGATATCGCCCGCCAACAGTGGCATGAACCCCTGCTGGTCGTGACAGGCGAGCTGAGAGTCTGAATCCGATTCAGCCGCCGAACGGCTCGCTGACGCATCTCGATTGGCCCGATCCAGCGTAGGACAGCCCGCTCCGCGCATGATGCTTACCGCCGATATACCCCGGCGACGTGGACCCATTGCCGTTGTCGGGGCCGCCGCAGTCCGCTATTGGGCTTGTCGTCAGGGCAAAGACCTGCGAGGGCCGACGACTCCCCGTTGCGATTCCCGACGCGTCCGGCCGAGTAGCCTCGGTGAGGTGGCCAGAGAGCGCCGCTTCACGCCCACCAAATACTAAATCGAGCAATTGCAGGCCCCTCGTCGGCGAGGTGCCGTATCAAGGCCTTCGCGTCACGGCCTGCGGGGTAACCGACGAGGCCATCCGATTCAACCGCCGAACGGCCCGCTGAAGTGCGCATCGTCCGGCTCTGCCTTCGTCTTGGCAGAGCGCGCGTTCGACGCTCAGGGGCCGTTGTCGCAGCGATCTCGACCGGGTGGCCGTCGGTGGGGCGTCGAACTGGAGGTCGACTGCCCAGACCAGGTTCTGGGCACGTCCCCTTCGCCGGATTGGCGGTATCGCGTCCAGCGCTTGCGTCGCTGAACTCTGCGGCACCCGCAGGCATTCCGGCTCATGCAACAGCCGCTGGATCGGCGTCGAGGCGTATCTTCTCTCGCCAGACTGATTAGAAGCAGCAGCGACAAAGTACGCGCGTCATGCCACGCTGGGCGGTAACGGCTGGGAGGGCGGACGAGCGAATGTACAGCATCTGGACTGCGCTGGGATTTCGAGGCAACCCGTACGATCACGCGTACCTCCCTGGCAGTGAGGAGGGCGCTGAACTGTTCTGTGGCCGGGCCTCCGAGCTCCTGCGGGCGCAGGTCGGTATAGCGTCTGGTGGCTCACACGTCTCTATTGAAGGGGACGCCGGTGTCGGGAAGACAAGTCTCGCCCAAGTCGCCGCCTACGAGATGTTTCGCCAGGTGGCCACCGAGGGCAAGGGAAGCCTGTTCATTCCGGTGCCTACGTCGCTTCAGTTGAGCCCTGACGCGTTGGACTTCGAGCGTAGCGTCTGGCGAAACGTTGCCAATGCTCTGATCTCCAACGAGACCATCATCAGGCGGGTGGGGCGCGATGTTCCCGACTTTGGCGGCCTCGCCCACTGGCTGAATTCGCCGACTGTCGTCATTGGTGGGTCCGTGAGCTTGATGGGATTCGGTGCTGCCGGAACCCGCGGCGTCAATACGTCAAGCGGTTTCAGTGAGAGCGGCTTTAACTCCATTGTTCGGCGGGAACTGTCGCGGGTCTTTCCAAGTCCGGCGGCCGGTGCCGTCGTCTGCATACTTGACAACTTGGAGCTTCTCGGCGCATCAGATGCGGCTCGACACGCTCTGGAGACCCTCCGAGCCTCGCTGCTCGAGGTATCTGCGCTGCGCTGGGTGTTCGTCGGTTCGAAAGGGATCATCACCAGCGCACGTTCGACCAGGCTCAGCGGTTTCATCGACCTGCCTCTGCAGCTGTTGCCCCTGACGGTCGACGAAGGTGTCGAACTCGTTCAGCGCCGCCTCGACTACTGGGGGACTGAACTCGCACACCCGCCAGTGCAGGCAGAAGACTTCCGATACCTATATAGAACCATGGGCCTAAATCTGCGAGATTCATTATCGGTCGCACAGCAATTCGCCAAAGAGTATTACGTTGAGTTCGTCAGCCCAGGACGCGAGCTGCCATCCAGCGATGAGCGGCCTCTGTACTTCCAGTCATGGCTAGCAGACAAGGCCGACAACTATTTGGCGGAGGTTTCGGGGGTACCTGATGACGTGTGGAAGATTTTCGACCGAATCTGCGCCGCTGGCGGCAAGGTGAGCGTCCACCTAGACGACCACGACGACCTCGGCCGGCTCAATCCTTTGGCCAACGCTCGGCTATTGGAACTCGAAAGCGACCCGAAGACGACTGGACTGAAAGTCGGTACGGTGACGGCACACGGATGGTTGTGCGCTTCCGCTCGGCCACGAGCGACCGGTGCGAAACCGGTCAATACCAGCCCGCCACTCGCGTTCGAGCAAGGAGGTGGCCTGCCCTGGACCTTGAACGAAATAGATGACGCCGCGCTGCCCCATTCATGCCAGCTCACGGACATCCTCGGCCCAGGAGTATTCGAACCTGAAAACCTAGCGCGGCTCTGGCGCAGCACTCCCAGTTCAACCGCGGCCGTCGTCGGGCTGTCGACAGACGGTCCGTTCGTCATCGACCTCGTACGAGACGGGCCTCACGGCTTGATCGCCGGTACTACTGGATCTGGGAAGTCTGAGCTGCTCCAGAGCATCGTTGTGTCCTTCGCAGTTGTGAATCGTCCCGATGCCATGAACTTCATTCTCATCGACTATAAGGGGGGCGCCGCGTTCAAGGACTTCCTGCACTTGCCCCATACCGTCGGCATCGTGACCGACCTCGACACCCACTCGGTCGAACGTGCGCTCGTGTCCCTGTCCGCCGAACTGCGACGGCGCCAACGCGAGCTGGCGGCAGTCGGCATGACGGATCTTGGGGACTACGAGAGCCATAGCCAGGGCAACCCGCCGCTGCCACCGATGCCGCGCCTTGTGCTGGTCATCGACGAGTTCGCGGCCATGGCACGTGAGCTGCCAGAGTTTGTCAGCGGCCTAGTCGACATCGGGCGGCTCGGCCGCTCGCTCGGTATCCACCTGCTGCTGGCAACGCAGCGTCCGAGCGGCGTCGTGTCACCGGAGATCCGCGTCAACACAAACTTGAGGATCTGTTTGCGGGTAACCGACACCTCGGACAGCACGGACGTGATCGAGTCGCCTGACGCAGCCCGGATCGCCGAGACCACGCCCGGCCGAGCGATCGCCAGGCTGGGCGACGGCGACCTGCTGCCGTTCCAGACGGGCTGGATAGGTGGCATGCGGGCCGGCACCGGTCATGCGGCAACCGGCTCGGCCGATGTCGGGATCACAGACCTGTCGGCCCTGGTAAGCGCGATCCGCGAGGCGGCGGCCGCCGAGGGCGCCGAGCCCCAGCGCGCGCCATGGCTGCCACCCCTGCCGCTGGCCGTGCAGGCCAGTGACCTGCCTGACGTTCCTGGTTCAGCCGACCTGCCGGCAGTGCCGTACGGCATACTCGATCTCCCGTCAGCGCAGCGGCAGCAGCCGCTCTGTTTCGACTTCGCCCGGGAAGGCCACCTGCTGGTCGTCGGATCGGCACGCAGCGGCCGCTCGCAACTGCTGCGAACGCTCGCGACAACAGCGGCGGCGCGGATCAGTGCCGGCGACCTGCACCTCTACGGCCTGGACTGCGGCAATGGCGCATTGCTGCCGCTGGCCGACCTGCCGCACACGGGAGCGGTCGTCGCCCGGACTCAGACCGAGCGCGTGATCCGCCTGCTCGACCGGCTGGGCAAGGAACTTGGGGCGCGGCAGGCACTTCTTGCCGACGGCGGGTACGCCGACATCACCGAGCAGCGCCGTGCCCAACCGGCGCGACCGCTTCCGCACGTGATGGTGCTTCTCGACCGCTGGGAGGGTTTCGCCTCCACGCTCGGTGAGATTGACAACGGCCGGCTGGCCGACGCCGTGCTGACGCTGATGCGGGAGGGAGCATCCGTCGGGATGCACCTCGCGGTTACCGGGGACCGGTCGCTCGCCTCCGGTCGGATCAGATCACTGACGGACAACAGGCTCGTACTGCGACTCGACGATCGCGGTGACTACAGTCTGCTGGGGCTCAACCCGCGGAAGCTGCCAGACGAAATCCCGCCCGGCCGTGCATTTGACGCCGACACCGGCACCGAGGCGCAGATCGCACTACTGGGCACCGACCCCGCCGGCCAAGCGCAGGCGACGGTCATCGCCCGGATCGCCGCCGAGACGACGCGGCGCGACGCGGGTGTGCCCCGCGAGCGGCGCGCGTTCCGGGTAGACCCGCTGCCGGAACGAGTCGGCTTCGAGCAGGCGTGGGCGATTCACCAACCGGCCGGTGGCTCGCAGTTGTTCGCGCTGGTCGGCGTCGGAGGCGACGAGCTAGCCGCGTTCGGCCCCGACCTGCTGCACACGCCGGCCTTCGTGGTGGGCGGACCCAACGGGTCCGGCCGCACCACGCTGCTCGCCACAATGATCGAAGCGGCCCGCCGCGGTGGTGGAGCAGTCGTCGTGGGCGCACCCCGACCGTCTCCGCTCCGGGAACTGACCGGGAAGGCCGGTGTCCTCGACGTGATTTGCGAGGCTGCGGCCGACGAGGCGCAATGGCGGTCAGCCATCGATTCGGGGGGCAACCGCCCCGTGGTCGTGGTGCTGGATGACGCCGAAGCGTTGCGCGATAGCCCGGCCGGCGAGCTGTTCCGGTCGATCGTGCGTGGCTTGCTGCCAGGCAAGTCGTTGATCCTTTGTGGGCACCCCGACGGCATCTGCACCGGCCTGTCCGGATGGCAGGTCGACGCGAAGAAGGTGCGGCGGGGGGCGCTGCTTTCCCCGCAGGAACTTATGGATGGTGACCTCATCGGGATCCGTCTGCCACGCAGCGTTGTCGGCAGGCCTATTCAGCCCGGGCGTGCGCTGCTGCACCTTGGCGACGGAACGCTACTGACGGTCCAGGTACCGCTGTATGGCCCTCCCGGTAATTGACGAGACGGAATCTATCGCTCGCCACCCCGAGTTCCTTCGAGACGCTTGACACTGCCACCCAAGGGTCATGCTCCGCTCGCTCACGTCCTGGTTTCAGCGCACGAGGCCCAGGTCCGCGCATATCGCCGGCAGGCCCAATGACAGCTACGGTTTCAGGCGGCCATAAATTTGGCAACTTGTTTGACTCTGGCCTGGGAGCCCGGCGGTCGAGTGGCTCCAATTGGCGAGGTGCTGAGACCCTCCGGCCTCACGTCAACCAGATATCGACCCCACTGTTCCCGGGCGTGCCCGTCGGCGAGGTGCCGTGTCCAGTCCCTCGCGTCACAGCCTCCGGGGTAACCGACGAGACCACCCAATTCAGCCGCCGAACGGCGCGCTGACTGGCGCGACATCCGGTTCCCTGCCGTCCGCGCGGCCGGCCGCGCTTACCCGCTGTCCAGGCAACCTGCCCGGCTCCCGTCTACCCGCGGACTGATCTGAACGGTGCCCCCAAGCATTGCCGGGACATAACCGTCAACAAGCCACCAGGTCCACGTCAGTCATGCCAAACCGGCGGCCTTCGGCTGGCTCGAGTTCGGCCAGTCCCTGCTGTTGGAGGAAGCTCCGAGGTCATGCAGCGGTAGATTGTGTCATGTGTACCAGTCTGGACGGGAGCGATACGTGAACGGACATGATGAGCGCGCATACGGCGCAGCGGTTGGGTCGGAATACGACGTTCTCTACCCCGCGAGTGTTCCAGAATTTCAGACTGAAGCAACTGTCGCTCTACTCTCGGAGTTGGCGTCTGATGGCGGCTCTCAAGGGCGCATCCTTGAGTTTGGGATCGGGACGGGCAGGATCGCAATTCCTTTGTCACGTCGCGGTTTCGAAGTCGTCGGAATAGACGGTTCAGCCGAGATCGTTCAACAGTTGCGAGCAAAGCAAGGCGCAGAGGACATCCACGTTGTGCGGGGAGACTTCATCAATACGGAGGTACCTGGCCTGTTCTCACTGGTTGTGCTTGCGCTGAACACGATCTTCGCGCCCTCTAGTCGCGCCGCGCAAATCGAGTGTTTCCGCAACGCGGGCCGCCACCTCTCGTCCGATGGCAGGTTCGTGATTGAGGCCTACGTGCTCAGGCCTGAGCAACTTTCCGGTGCTTGGTCTATATGGCCACGCTTGGTAGGAAGCGAGCGGGTCGAGATGCAGGTGGCGCGTTACGACTTGGCAAGCAACCATGTGGAGCGGACTATGATTCACCTCCGCCCCGAGGGAACGCGTCTCATCCAAGTTAACGATTGCTACGCGTGGCCCGGCGAGTTGGATCTGATGGCGCAATTAGCTGGTTTCGAACTCGAAGACCGTTATGGCGACTGGGCCAAGAAGGCTTTCTCAAACTCGTGTGACCGACATGTGTCGGTCTACCGGCTTAGGAACGCTTCGACTTGAGGTTGAACTCTCTCGGCGTTCCGGGATCGTACGCGGCTTCGAGCTAGCTAGCGCAAATTTGAGGACCGAAATTTGCTTTTGCGGGTTAGTCTCCACTGACTTCCGATGAAAAAAAATACAAGGGCCATCATAAGTCCCACCCCGATCGCCGCCAGCCTCACGCCCAGATAGCTGTGGGTGAAGGTTGGTGATCCCATCACCGCGCCGATGATGGCCGTCACAACTGTCACTGCTGTCATGGCAGAAAGGAGAAATAGTGCAGTGCTGATCCGTTTGTCGCGAGCTGCCGTCGCTTCTTGCAATCGGCGCTCTGAAAGACTCTGAAGTAAGGCTAGTTTCGCGTTAACGGCCTGGATCAGCTCCTCAAGGCGTACACCCTCTGTGACCGTCTCCCACAGTGTCAGAGCACCTCCGCCCATGTCCATCAGCATCGACTGGAGTCGCGTCTTGACTCTTTCTACTCGTAGGTAATAGGCGAACGATTCTTCCGCCTCTCGTTCCAGAGCCGGGATGGAAGCTCCGCCGTTGCCCCGGGCGGCGGCATCCAGCCTCGCGAACAGCCCGCGATCAATCTCCATGAAGAGCGCGTAGTAGGCCCAATTCATAGAAATCCAAAAGAGCATCGTTTCGCGTGAACGCGATAGGTTCCTGCCAACTATCACGCTGATCTCGATACCAGGTACAAAAAGGCCGTAGCGGGTATCCATGCTGCGAAAAAAGTCCGAGCGGAACGGTTCGGCGATCGCCAGTGCCTCGTCGTGGTGCGCCCGGGTCGGGGCTTCGAACACAACCACGGGGTGTAGCCACAACAACTTTCCCCAACGATAGTCGTGAGCTGAGGTACGGACCGATGACCCAGTCGCATCGAGCCTGCCGATCGCGTCGATCATCGGCTGCAACCATGGTGTCTCGATAAGGTCAGCGCACTGATCGCCGACAACTGCGGAGAACTGCTCGACCGTCTGTCGGGTTAGCACTTCGAGGACAGTTGCCAGCGGGATCTCGACTCCATCTACCGGGCTCGCCTTTGTGCGCGACAAGCGATCAATCTTGTCCCGAACAGCGATGGCCGTCATTCCCTTCGGAGGCTCGAAGTGCACCGCGCAGCGGAACACGCCGACGCCGAGGTCGTACACGTCAATCGAGACCTCCCGGATGTTCCATCGCCAGCCAAGCATCTGGTCCTGCAGCCAGCGGTGCGAGCTCTCATTGAGAGCATCGAGGGCTCCTTGGAGCGCATTCTGCAGCTTTGCCCCGTCACGCTTGACAAGTACCAGCGGAACCAGACTCGGGTAGCCACCTGCCCCGTCGTAACTACCACCCGCATCTTGAACCGCTAGCGGTTCAAACGACCAGCCGTCGCCCGGCTCGCGCATGAGCGCGGTACCGATCTGCTGTTGCAGACGGTTGACCTCGCCAACGGGAACCTGCAACGGTGCTCCCGTGAGAAATGCGCCCGTAAGAACGACCTCGAAGCTGGACCAACTCTTCGACGTCACGTCTGGTCGCCGGCCGTCGGTCCTTGCGGGCCCTC
>JBDSAN010000084.1:0-3740 GCA_039922115.1 Jatrophihabitantaceae bacterium | reverse complement strand
AGCAAGGGCGCCCGGGTGCTGTGCGGTGGTCAGCGGATCGACCAAGCCGGCTGGTGGTACCCGCCGACCGTGGTCGCCGAGCTGAGCCCGGACATGCAGATGTATGCCGAGGAGGTGTTCGGCCCGGTGGCCGGCCTGTACCGGGTGTCGTCCTACGCCGAGGCAATCGAGCTGGCCAACAGCACCGAGTTCGGCCTCGGTTCCAACGCCTGGACGACCGACCCGGACGAGCAGGCAGCCTTCGCCACCGACCTGGAAGCCGGCGCGGTGTTCATCAACGGCATGACCACCTCGTTCAACGAATTGCCTTTTGGCGGCGTGAAGAACTCCGGTTACGGCCGCGAGCTGTCGGTGCACGGCATCCGCGAGTTCTGCAACACCAAGTCGGTCTGGATCGGCGAGACCCCGGCGGTACGGGCCGGCCAGCACAGCGAGTAGGCCGGCCTGCGAGTAAGCGGCACCGCGGCGGGGTCAGCTCAGCCAGCTCACGCTGACCTCGTCGCCGGCCCGCACCTGCTGGCCGTCGGCAACCCTGGCCAGCGCGTTTGCCCCGGCCGAGGCGGCCAACTGGTGGGAGTCCTGTCCGGTGACCGGTCGGACATGTAACCGGCCGTCCGGGCCGAATTCCGAACTCACCCGCAGGTAAGCCGTCCGGCCATCACCGTGCGGACGGGTCAGTGGCTCGTCGGCGATCGCCAGCACCGCCGGCGGCACCGGGTCGCGGTGACCCATCAGGTGCAGCAGCGCCGGCCGGGCCAGCAATTCGAAGCTGACCAGCGAGGACACCGGGTTGCCGGGCAGGCCCAGTAGCAGCGTCGGACCGTCCAGCACGCCGAAGGCGAACGGCTTGGCCGGACGGATCGCCACCTGCAGCGCGTTGAGCCGGCCGAGCCGATCCAGCACCGCCTTGACCGGGTCTGAATCGCCCATCGACACCCCGCCCGAGGTGATCAGCACGTCGCACTCGGCGATCGCACCGGCCAGCCGCCGCTCCAGCCGCCCGACGTCGTCACCGGCCACGCCGAGGTCGACCGGCTCGCAGTTTGCCCGCCGCAGCAGGCTCATCAGCATCGCCCGGTTGGACTCATAGATCTGGCCAGGTTCCAGCGGCCGGCCGTCGGTCACCAGCTCGTCGCCGGTGACCAGCACCCCGACCCGCAGCCGGCGATACACCAGCACCCGACCAACCCCGATGCTGGCAAGCACGCCCAGGTGGGCCGGGCGCAGCACGGTGCCGCTGGCCAGCACCAGCTCGCCGGCCCGAATATCGCTGCCGGCCAGGCGAACCCCGGCGCCGGGGGCCGGAGCCCTCAACTCAACCCGATCACCGGCCGAGCCGAGCGGTTCGGCCCGGCTGGCCGAGGAATCCTCCACCATCACCACCGCGTCGGCACCGGCCGGCAGCGGCGCGCCGGTCATCACCTTCCAGGTGTGGCCGGGACGCAGCGGGGCGTCGGCGACCGATCCGGCCAGCACCGTGCCCAGCACCTGAAGGCTCACCCGCTCGTCCGGCCGGGCTGGGTCGGGTCGCAGGTCCGCGGCTATTACGGCGTAGCCATCCACCCCGGTGTTGTCGAACGGGGGCACGTCGCCGCGCGCGGTGACGTCGGCGGCCAGCACGCAGCCGGCGGCATCGGCAGCGTCCACCCAGTCCGGTTCGATTAGGGGGCAGGCGGCCAGCAGCTGCTGGCGAGCGGCATCCAGCTCGATCATGGCGCAACCTTAGACGGACCGTCACTTGCCGGGGATCCAGCCGCCGGCCAGCCCTTTCGACTGGGATCGCGGCGCTGCCAAGAAGTCGAGTTACGCGCGTTACCAATATCAGCCTTAGCTCGTTAGTCACTATGAGTAGTTATCTGACTACGGAGTGATGATGATGCGACTGGTTGCGAGCACCGAGCCCGGCGGGGCGATCCCCGCTGCTGCTCGCTCGCGCTGGCCGTCCAGGCTGGTTCTGCTCGGCTGCCTGGCAGGCGGCTTGTGGCTGGCCGGCCTGGTTGGGCATAGCCAGCCGGCGCAGGCGGACCCGGCTCGGCCGCTGCCGCTGGCCGCTCAGCAACCTGCGGAGCCGGCCACGAATCAGCCCGTGGGACCGCTGGACACCGTCGGTGAGGCCCTCAAACAGGGCGTCGCGGGTGTCCATCAGGTGACCGACGGGGTGCTGGCCTCGCTACCGGCAGGCTCCATTGCTTTGACGCCGGACATCACGGTGACCCTGCCGATTTCGCTGACGCCGCCGGTCGTGACCCCACCGGTCGTTGCCCCGCCGGTGGTCACGCCGCCGGTCGTTGCCCCGCCTGCGCACCCGCGCGTGCCGCAGGCCAAGCCAGCCACCCACCCGGCCAGTCCGACCCACCTCGTTCCGCAGCCCGGACTGGCCGATGCTGGCGCGCGGGCGGCGGCCACCCCGCGGCCGAGCCCGGCCACAGCCGGATCGACGGCACCTGGGGGCGCAGGCCACAGCACGAGCCAGCCGGTCAAGCCACCTCGACCGACACCTACCCCGATCGATCCGACCGGTTACCTGACCGGCAACAGCGAAGCAACGGATTCGCGCGGTGGCCAGGATTCGCCACAGCTGATGGCCGCCACCGATGCCCGGCCGGTTTACCGCCCGCTGATCGTGGCGGTACCGGTCACGCCGTCCCCGGCCGCTACCGACCGGGCCGCGCGTCCGCCTATCTCACCGGACTGAGCGCGCTGCGAGCTCGCCGTCAGCGAGCCATCGAGCGTCCCCAAATCCATGAAGGCCAATTGGTCTTCCCCTGTGCAGATAAGGCTATTGACATGAATGTATGGACTAAGCGCTGCCTGCAGGCGGGCGTGGTCGTCGGAGGACTATGGGTCCTCGGTTCCGGCGTTGCGTCAGCCCAGGACGTCAAGCATCCCCAGCCGCTGCTGGGCCTCACGATCAACGCACCGGTTCAGGTCAGCGGCAACGCGATCGGGCTGCTCGGGCACGGTTCGGCAACCAGCACGCCTGCTCGGCCAGCGCCGGCCTCGGCGGCTCCGGCAACGCCGGCTTCAGCAACGCCGGTCCGGCAGTCGCAATCGAGCGGGCAGCACGCTGGCGGCACCGTCCGGCACGGCGACGCGCAGCAGGCATCCCGGCCGGCGGCGAGCATCCCGATCACGGTGCCGGTGTCGATCTGCGGCAACGCGATCGGACGGGCCACGGCGAGCTGCACGCCACCGGCCGCTCGGGCGCCGTCCAGCGCTGCGGGTAACGCGGCCGTCGCAGTGCCGGTCACGGCACCGGTCACCGTGTGCGGCAACGGCATCGGCCTGCTCGGTCGGGCCACGGCGAGCTGCACGCCACCGGCCGCCAGCACCCCGGCCAGCACCGGCGGCAGCCTCATCGCCGTGCCGGTCACGGCACCGGTCACCGTGTGCGGCAACGGCATCGGCCTGCTCGGCAGCGCCAGCGGCGAGTGCTGGGCAAGCACGCCCGGCACGCCGGGAACTCCGGGGCCGCCGAACCCGCCGTCCAGTGCCGGCAGCGAGATCTCGGCCAGCAGCACGCCCCCGGCCTCGACCAGCGAGCAGATCTCGGCGGCGGCCGACACGCAGCCGAGCACCTCGGCGTTGCCATTCACCGGCAGCGCGATGGTGCTGTTGAGCTGGCTGGCGATCGGCCTGCTGGTGACCGGGCTGCTGCTGAGCGGTGCCGGCCGGCGGCAGCCGGCGCTGGTGCAGCGGCTGGTCAGCTGACCGGCGGCTCCGGCGGCTCATCCCGGCAC
>JBDSAN010000083.1:0-10490 GCA_039922115.1 Jatrophihabitantaceae bacterium | reverse complement strand
GCAACCGGCTCAACTGCTCGTCCCGGATGTGCTCGGCACAGCTGCCATCGGCACGCAGCACCCGATGCCAGGGCACTGTGCCGCCGTCGGCGGCCAGCACCCGGCCGACATTGCGGGCCGCCCGGGTGCCGATGAACTCGGCCACGTCACCGTAGGACATCACCCGGCCAGCCGGGATGAGCTCCACGCAGGCCAGAATCCGCTCCGACAGCGAGAGATTCTCTGCCACTGGATCAGTAGGACGGCAGCGACGGATCGATCTGGTTGACCCAGGCGGTCACGCCGCCCTGCACGTGCACCGCATCGGCGAAGCCGGCGCCCTTGACCGCGGCCAGCGTTTCGGCCGACCGGACGCCGGTCTTGCAATACATCACGATCCGGCGATCCTGCGGCAGCGAGGACAGCGCGTCCCCGCGCAGGATCTCGTCCTTGGGAACCAGGCGCGCACCGGGGATCCGGACGATCTCCCACTCAGCAGGCTCGCGGACGTCGATCAGCTCGATCGGCTTGTCGGACTCGAGCAGTTCCTTCAGCTCGGCGGCGGTGATCGTCGAACCCGCCGCAGCCGCCTGGGCCTCCTCCGACACCACGCCGCAGAAGGCTTCGTAGTCGATGAGTTCGGTGATCGGCTTGGTGTTCGGGTCCTTGCGAACCTTCACCTGGTGGTAGGTCATCTCCAGGGCGTCATAGACCATCAGCCGACCGACCAGCGTCTCGCCGACACCGGTGATCACCTTGATCGCCTCGGTGGCCATGATCGAGCCGATCGAGGCACACAGCACCCCGAGCACGCCGCCCTCAGCACACGAGGGAACCATGCCGGGCGGCGGCGGGTCCGGGTACAGGTCACGGTAGTTCGGGCCGTACTTGTTCCAGAACACCGAGGCCTGACCGTCGAAGCGATAGATCGAGCCCCACACGTAGGGCTTGTCCAGAATCACCGCCGCGTCGTTGACCAGGTAGCGGGTGGCGAAGTTGTCGGTGCCATCGACGATCAGGTCGTACTGGGCGAAAATTTCCAGGACGTTGTCGTTGTCCAGCCGGGTGTTGTGCAGCACCACGTTGACCAGCGGGTTGATCTCCAGCACGCTGTCGCGAGCCGACTCGGCCTTGGGCCGGCCGATGTCGGACTGGCCGTGGATGATCTGGCGCTGCAGGTTGGACTCATCGACCACGTCGAACTCGACGATGCCGAGCGTGCCGACGCCGGCCGCGGCCAGGTACATCAGGGCCGGCGAGCCCAGGCCACCGGCGCCGACGCACAGCACCTTGGCGTTCTTCAGGCGTTTCTGGCCGGTCATCGCGACGTCGGGGATGATCAAGTGGCGGCTGTAACGGCGCACCTCGTCGATGGTCAGCGAGTCCGCGGGTTCAACGAGCGGTGGCAAAGACACGGATCTTGAATCCTTTCCGATCGGTGCAGGGACGCCTTCAGCACTGCCGGCCTGGTTCGACCCTGTCGCCGCCACAACGTCGCGGAGGCGAGCGAGGATTCCCATTCTTGCCTATCCGCTACCGGGCCGGCTCCGCTACCGTGCCGACTCAGCCGCCGGTCAGGGCTCAGTGCGAGTTGCGCTGGAAGAAGTCCAGGTCCGGGCCGTCGCCGGCCTGCTCGGCACCAGGCGCGTCGGTGGCGCCCTTCGGGAACGGCCACGGGTTGGCCTGGCAGATCTGGCCGGAGGCGGTCTTGTCACCGATCGTCTGCTGCATCATCACCGGCGCCAAGCCGTCCTTGAGGCACTGGTGGGCGTGGTTGTGGCCGAGCGCGTGCCCAACCTCGTGGTTGACCGCATAGATCCGATAGGTGGCCAGGTCGCTGGCATAGGCCTTGGCGCCACGGACCCAGCGGGCCACGTTAAGCACCACCCGGCTGTCGCCACCGTCATAGCAGGACGTCTCCACCGGCAGGCTGTAGCCGCACAGGTTGCGAACGGTCATCGCCGAAACCAGGCTCAGGTGAAAGTCGACCGCGCCGGAATCGACCCGTTGCACGGCCACCTGATTGCCGCCGGCCGCGCTACCCGCCCAGGACCGCTGATCGCTGAGGGCGCTCATCACGACCGCCGCGAACGCCTTCGGATCCACCCCGGTAATGCCGTTCTCGACCTCGATGGAGAACTTGTACAGCCGGCCGTGGCCGATTACGGCCGAGTGACCCGGGACGGTGGTGTAGCTGCCCCGACCGAGCTGGGTGTAGGCCGGGCCCGGCGGCAGGGCCAGCGCTGGTAGCGCGGTGCTGACCGAGCCGGCGCCCGGCGTGTCCACCTTCAACTGGCCGTCCGAGGCAGCGTTCGGCGGGGTGGAACTGGTGGCCGAATGCCCGGTGATCCGCTCGGCGTTGCCGCCGATCGCGGCCCGGACCTTGGGCGAGTTGGTGGTGAACACGGCCAGGACGGTGATCGCAGCCAACGCCGGCAGCGCGTAGGCACGCCAGCCGTAGCGATCAACGAAGCTCCGCCACCTGCCGCGCTGCGCACCCTGCGGGACGGGCTGGCCGGCGGTGGTCGGCTGGTCATAGCCGGCAGGCGGGCGCTGTCGCTGCGGTGCGCTTGGCCTACTCACTTGCTCAGCCTGCCACATTCACCCCGCGTGAGCTGGGATTTGCCCGCGACACCAGGCCCAAAATCGCCCGAGCAGTACTTGTCGGGTCCTCTAGCTGAGCGGTGTGTCCGATGTCGGGAAGCACCAGCAATCTGGCGTCCTGCAGCAGGCTGGCCACCCGTGGCGCGTTGGCGACGTCGGTCAGCCGGTCCAGTTCGCCCCAGATAACCACGGCCGGCGCCTCGATCTGGGTCAGCGCGGTCCAGGTCGAGCGCTTGCCCTTGGTCAGGTAGTTGGCGACCAGGCCGCGCAGCGACTTCAACAGCGCCTCGCCGGCCCACGGAAAGTCTCGGCGCGCGGTGATCTCGGCGGCCGCCTCGGCCAGCCGGTTGGGCGGTACCCGTTCGGGATGGGCAAAGCAGACCTGGATCAGCGCCTTGGCCCGCCGCTCCGGTGGTTCGCTGTCCAGCCTGGTGAGCAACCGGCGCCCGATGCCGGGGACCAGCAGCAGCGGCAGCAGCGCGTCCGAGCCGCGTCGTGGACGCAGGTCCGGCACCGCGGGCGAGATCAGCGTCAGCGAGCGGACCAGGTCCGGACGGCGAGCGGCAAGCTGGATCGAGATCGCGCCACCCATCGAGTTGCCGATCAGGTGCACCGGGCCGCGACCGGACTGTTCCAGGTAACTGATCACCAGCCGAGTGTGCGCGGCGATCGAGTAGTCCCCGTCCGGCGGCGGCCCGGACCGGCCGAAACCGGGCAGGTCGATGGCGTGCCCGTCCAGCCAGGGCGAGAGCAAGTCGGCCAGGTCGGTGAAATTTGTCGACGCGCCGGCCAGTCCGTGCACGTACAGCGCCGGCTCGGCGGCCGGGTCGCTCGACGGGGTGCGCCGCACGTTCACCCGAGCCGCGCCGATCGCGAGCTCGGTCGCCGGCCACGGCTCGCGGGACGGATCGGGTCGGGCCAGCGGGAAGACCGCCGGCCCGGCCAACTCGGCGATCCGGACAGCCGGCCGTAGCCGGCCGCGGTCAGTGCGCTTGGCGAGTGCGGGATTCACCCCTGCCAGGCTACCGCCCTGCCGACCTGAGCGAAGGGTTATCCGGACCTGGCCGGCCGCGCCGTACCCACCGGTAGGATCGGCGGCAAATGCAGTGCATCGCCAGTGCTTGCCCAGAAGGGTCGTCATGACCGACACCGTGGACACCTCCCGCGGAGCGCGATTGCCGCGCTCAGCCCGACGCAAGCAACTGCTGGCCGCCGCTCAGGAGGTTTTCGTCAGCAACGGCTACCACGCCGCTGCCATGGACGACATCGCGGTTCGAGCTGGGGTGTCCAAGCCGGTGCTCTACCAGCACTTTCCCGGCAAGCTCGACCTGTACCTGGCGCTGCTGGACACCCATGCCGAGGACGTGCTGGATCGGGTCCGCCGAGCGCTGGCCGAGACCGACGACAACCGGGTTCGGGTGCACAACGTGCTGACCGCCTACTTCGACTTCGTCGACGGTGAGGATCGTGGCGACTCCGGCGCATTCCGGCTGATCTTCGAATCCGATCTGGGCAACGACCCGGCGGTCCGCGAGCGGGTCGATCGGGTCGGCCGGCTGACCATGCAAGCGGTCGCCGACACCGTCGCCGCCGACACCGGGCTGAGCCGGGAACAGGCCGAACTGCTGTCGGTCGCCCTCACCGGCGCGGCCCAGATAACCGCCACCTGGTGGCTGGACGCCGATCGTCCGATTCCCAAGGCCGAGGCGGTGCGGCTGCTGGAAACGCTGCAATGGCGCGGTATCTCGCACTTCCCGCTGCAGAGCGGCAGCTGAGCGCTGTTCGCTCAGAGCACAGCTGGCTGGCCTCCGGCGGCTAGCCCTGGTCGGCTAGCGTTGAGCCAACGAACCGGCTGATTGCCGCTCGCACCAACCGACGAACGACAAGCTGGAGGGTCCCACCGTGGAGGTCAAGATCGGCGTGCTGCACACCCCGCGCGAGATCAACCTGGAAAGCACGCAGACTCAGGAGGAGGTCGAGGCGTTGGTAGCCGCGGCCCTCAAGGGCGTGGACGGCCAGCTGTCGCTGGTTGACGAGCGCGGCCGCAAGGTCATCGTGCCGGCCAACCTGATCGCCTACGTCGAGATCGCCCAGGCCGACTCTCGCCGGGTCGGCTTCGCCAACTGAGCCAACTCAGTTGGACAGGCCGATCGCGGTCATTCGCTCGACGTGCTTGCCGGTGATCCGGTCGGTCAGCTGGCTGATCCCGGTCAGGTCACCGGCACCGCCGACGATCAGCAGCACCAGCGCGTCCCGCTCGGCGGCCACGTGCTGGGCCTGGCTGATCGCCTCGCCGACCAGCCGCCGTCCCCACAGCGACAGCCGGGACGCCGCGGTCGGATCGGCCTCGATCAGCGCGCCGACCTCGCGGATCGCGAACTCGGAGTTGCCGGAATCGGCCAGCGCCTCGGTGACCAGCGCTCGGGTGGCCGGGTCCACGTACTCGGCCACCTCCCGGTAGAAATCGGCGGCCAGCCCGTCCCCGACGTAGGCCTTGACCAGCGCCTCGCCCCAGGTCCTCGGCTCGGTGCGCGCGTGGAAGGTTTCGACCGCGGCGATGAACGGCGCCATCGCCTGCTGCGGATCCACACCCAGCTCGGCGATCCGATCGGCGAGCTTGCGATAGTGGCCCATCTCGATAGCCGCCTTCTCCGACAGGGCCGCCCGTAGCGCCGTGGACGGTGCCATCCGAGCATCGGCGGCCATCCGATCGAAGGCGCTGAGCTCGCCGTAGGCCAGCACTCCCAGCAGGTCGATGACGGCAGCCGGGTCGGGCTCGGTGGGCGCGCTCATATCCGGTCGGGTTCCTCTCCTCGGGGTGTCCACGTCTCGGGATGCCGGTTACGCTAGCCCGCAATCACGCCCCGACAGGCCGCGACAAGCCCGGTTGGCGCACCGCATCGCCCCGGCCCGGCTAGACTGCTCGGTGAGACTCGGGCTGTCCGAGCAGTTGTGACCGGTATGCAACGGCCCGCCTCACCGTCCTAGCGGGTGTCTGCCGCGCTGGCGGCCAGTAGCGATGGCCCCGCCTCAGGTGCCCACGAATCGATGCGCCCTGTTCGCGGAAGTGGAAAATTCTATGACTGACGCTGCCATCAGCGACACCCCTGATCAACCAGAACTGGCCACTGAACTGCCCGCCGAGCCGCCGGTCGAGCCAGCGCCGCTGGCCGGCCTCGCACCGGTCAAGCCGGACAGCCCGCTGTTCTCCGATTTCGCGGTCAAGCCCGAGATCGTCCAGGCGCTGGCTGACGTCGGCATCGAGCACACCTTCGCGATCCAGGAACTGACCCTGCCGATCGCACTGGCCGGCTCGGACCTGATCGGCCAGGCCCGGACCGGTACCGGCAAGACCCTGGGCTTCGGGGTGCCGATGCTCAACCGGCTGGAACTGCCCAGCGCCAAGGGCGCCGCGCCCCAGGCCCTGGTCATCGCGCCTACCCGCGAGCTCGCAGTCCAAGTGGCCGGTGACCTCAGCACCGCCGGCAAGCGGCTCGGCGCCAAGGTGGTCACGATCTATGGCGGGCGTGCCTACGAGCCTCAGGTAGAGGCACTCAAGGCCGGTTGCGACGTGGTCGTCGGCACCCCCGGACGGCTGCTCGACCTGTCCCAGCAGGGCTTGCTGAAGCTGGGTTTCGTGCGTTGCCTGGTGCTGGACGAGGCCGATGAGATGCTCGACCTCGGCTTCCTGCCCGACATCGAGAAGCTGATGGCCCAGTTGCCGGCCGGCCGGCAGACCATGCTGTTCTCGGCCACCATGCCAGGCCCGATCGTGTCGCTGGCCCGGCAGTTCCTGAGCCAGCCGATCCAGATCCGGGCCGAGTCCGACACCCACGTCCCGCAGACCGAGCACGTCTCGCAGTTCGCTTACCGGGCGCACGCGATGGACAAGGCCGAGATGCTGGCCCGGATCCTGCAGGCCAACGGTCGCGGCCTGACCCTGATCTTCAGCCGTACCAAGCGGACCGCGCAGAAGGTCGCCGACGATCTGATCGAGCGCGGCTTCGCGGCCGGCGCGGTGCACGGCGACCTCAGCCAGGGCGCTCGCGAGCAGGCGCTTCGGGCTTTCCGCAGCGGCAAGGTGGACGTGCTGGTTGCTACCGACGTGGCGGCCCGCGGCCTGGACATCGACGATGTCACCCACGTCATCAACTACCAGTGCCCGGAAGACGCGATGACTTACGTGCACCGGATCGGGCGGACCGCGCGGGCCGGCAAGTCCGGGGTCTCGGTGACGCTGGTCGACTGGGACGACCTGGCCAAGTGGAAGCTGATCTGCGACACCCTGAACCTGCCGTTCCACGAGCCGGCCGAGACCTACTCGACCTCACCGCACCTGTACCTGGAACTGGACATCCCGTCGGACACCAGGAGCGTGCTGCCCCGGGCCTCCCGTACCCGGGCCGGCCTGGACGCCGAGGCTGTTGAGGATCTGGGCGGTCCGGATCGCAAGCGGCCGGCGAGCCGATCCGGTTCGCGGGCCGGCACCGGTCGCTCCAGCGAGAGCCCAGCGGGGCCGGCGCGCCAGCGCAGCCGGACCCGCCGGGCCGGCGAGGGAGCTGCCGAGCGCCCCGCCGGGACCGAGAGCGCGGATCCGAGCGCGCCCAAGCGCAATCGCCGCCGGCGACGGACCCGCAGTGGCGGCGCGGCCGGCGAGGCCACCGCGCAGAGCACCCCGGCCGGGCAGGGCACAGCCGACTGAGCCAGGATGGGCGACGTGTCGCATGACCCGGGCTCGACCGAGCTGACCGAACCTCCCATACCGGCGCCGGTACACCCGGCGCTGCAGGCATACCAGCAGCGCACCCGGCGGGCGATGCGTGGCTACGCCGCCGTGCTGGTGCTGCTCGTGCTGCTCGGTTTCATCGCCGTCCGGATCGCCTACGCGCACGGCGAGTTGAACAAGGTCTCAGCCAGCCTCGGCCAGGCACCGGCGCCGATCCCGGTGCAGGCAACCGGCACCGAGCTGACCCGGGCCTGGCAGAGCACCGACCATCCGGCGGCCGGCAACCCCTACGCCGACGGCATTGTGGTCGGCTACGACGCCCACACGGTCAACGGCCGGGACGCGCTGACCGGCGCCGTTCGGTGGCATTACACCCGAACGGATGAGACGATCTGCTCGGTCATGCAACAGGATTCCTCGACGATCGCGATCTATGACCACTTGGGCAACTGCGACGAGGTGACCGGCTTCGTCACCGCGACCGGGCAGGCCAAGTGGTACCGCACGCTGACCGACGACGGCCAGAGCTCAGCCGGCAGCGCGCCGAACGTGGTGGTAACCGTTGCCGCGCAGTCGGTACACGTTTTCGACAACGCCGGCGGCCTGGACCGGTGGAACTGGCCGGCGCCGGACGGCTGCACGGTGACCCGGGCGCTGGCCGGCTCGCTCGGGGTGCTGATCAGCTACCGGTGCGGATCGGGCAATCACCTGATCCTGCGCGATGAATTCAAGGACACCACCACCTGGACGCTGGACACCACCTCAGCGCTGCTGCCGATCGCGGCCAGCGCGTTCGTAGGAGCGGTCGATCCGGCGACCGGTCAGCTGCACCGCTACACCGGCGCCAAGGGAACCGACTCGATCTCGGGCCAGCTCGCCGCGACGGCTGCCGAGCTGACCGCGCTCCCCCGGGTCGCGACGTCGGTGAGCGGCACCGATTCCACCGGCAAGGCCAACGAGTTCATCTTTGCCGGCAAGCTGTTCTGCCTGTCCTATACCGGGGCGGTGGCCTGGTCGGCCGGCGCCAGCAGCGCACCGTGGCTGGTCGGTGATCGGCTGGTCGCCGCGGCCGATGGGCCGGGCCGGGTCGTGCAACATCGCGAGGACGGTGGCGCCGCGCAGCTGACCAGCCGGTTGTCGCCGGCACCGGCCGCCGGCGCTCGGCCCTACCCGGTCGGTGGCGGGCTGCTGATGAGTGGCACCGACCTGGCTATGTATCGATGACGGCAGCTCGGATGACGGCAGCTCGATGAACCTGACCTTCGAGCTGGCCGCCGGGCCGATCGCGGCGATCAGCAATGATGACCGGCTGGTTGCTGATCGACCGCTGCCGAGCGATCCCGAGCTGGTCCTGCTGGTGCCCGGATTCACTGGCAGCAAAGAAGATTTTCTACCGTTGCTGCGGCCGCTGGCAGGTGCTGGCTACCGGGCGATCGCATTCGACCAGCGCGGCCAGTACCAATCCGGCTGGGCCGATCACAGCGATGGTTACCGGCTGGACGCGCTGGCGGCCGAGGTTTGCGAGCTGGCCGACCAGCTGAACCCGGCCGGGATTGCCCTGCATTTGGTTGGCCATTCCTTCGGTGGCCTGGTCAGTCGCGCGGCGGTGCTGGCCCAGCCTGGCCAGTTCACCGACCTGGTGCTGATGGGCTCCGGACCGGCCGCGATCCAGGGTGACCGGCGATTCCGGATCGAGCAGGGCGCGGCGGTGCTGGCCGAGTCCGGCATGCACGCGCTGTGGGAAGTCATGAAGGCCGGCTCGCAGGCCGATCCGCGCTACGTCCGGCTGGCCCCGGTGCTGGATGCGTTCCTGCGCGAGCGGTTCCTGACCACCGATACGGCCGGGCTGAAAGCGATGGGCAATATCCTGCTCAGCGAACCTGATCGCTGTACCGAGCTGGCTGCCCAGGCCTTGCCGATTCTGGTGCTGCACGGTGTCGATGACGATTCCTGGCCGCCGCCGGTGCAGGCCGCGATGGCACGAGCGCTGTCGGCCAGCTACACGGTGATCGAGTCCGCCGCGCACTCACCGGCGGTGGAGAACCCGCCAGCGACCGCCGCCGCGCTGATCGAGTTCTGGCAACACTAAGCTGGACGATCGACCCGATGGCTAGGGCTGGTGACGGGCTTAGGCTGCTGGCGGGCTGGTCGGCGGGCTAGGGCTGGTCGGCGGTCAGCGTGCCCAGCCCTGCCCAGCTGGATTTCGCGGTGGAGACCGCCTGACCGGCCGGGCAGGCTCGCCGGAAGTCGCACCAACTGCAGGACGGGCTCGGGTTGGGCTCGAACACCTCCATCGGATCGGCGCCACCGGCCACCGTGTCGGTCGCGGCCATGATGTCGGTCGCGGTCTGCTCGGCCCGTCCGAGGTGCTGTTCCAGCGAGGCCTCGGTGTGCTCGAACTCGGCGACGTCGCCGGTCGGCAGGTGATGCAATTCCACCCGGCGACAGCGCTGATGCAGGGTGCGCTCGGCGGCCAGCGCGTAGAGCGCGAGTGCCAGCGAACCGCGCGCATCACCGGAATCGAGCCGGGACCGGCCGGTCTTGTAGTCGACGATGACCAGCTCGCCATCGCGCTCGTCGATCCGGTCCACCCGTCCGGAGATGGCCAGCCGGCTGGTGCGGGTGGCGACCGTGCGCTCGACGCCGCGCGGTTCTCGCCGATCGTCCTCGACCACCCGGTCGGCCTCATCAGCCAGGTACTGGCGCACCCAGATAGCGGCCTGGTCTTGCCAGGCCGCCGACTGTGGCTGGTCGGCGAACCCGTCCTGCTGCCAGTGCCGGCGGACCAGGCTGGCGCCGGCTTCGGGACTGCGCTGATCGGCGTCCAGCTGCCACCAGCGGGCCAGCGCGACGTGAACCGCGGCGCCGACAGCGTTGTGCGCCCACGGCGGACCCTTGGCCGGCGCCGGCCGGGCCAGGTAGCTGTACCAGTAGCGCCGGGGGCAGTCGAAGCTGGTCAGCCGGGACGGCGTTGCCGCGAACAGCCGCCTGGGTAGCTCCATCAACTCCAGCTGTTCGGGGCCGGACTGGCCGCTAGTCGGCTGGGTCACCAGCTGCCGCCACCATCGCCACCGCCGCCACCGCCGCCCCAGTCGCCGCCACCGCCGCCCTGCTGGACGGAGTCGCGGCCGGCGTCGAAGCCGCTGTCATACCCGGAGCCGTAGCCGCCACCGCCCCAACC
>JBDSAN010000082.1:0-6615 GCA_039922115.1 Jatrophihabitantaceae bacterium | reverse complement strand
GCCATCGGCGAAGCCGTAGACGACGAGCCGTTCAATGTCGGGCTGCTGCACCAGGTCAATGGTCAGGCTCTCGAACTGGCCATGTTGGCCAATGATTACCGGCCGATGCGAGTTCGGTGGTGCGGTGCTCACGCCGCTGGCGTACTGCACCACCGACGACAGGCCCGAACGCAACTGGTAGGCACAGCCCAGCCGCAGGTCACCCACCGCCGGTGAGCACGCGGCCTCTATCCGCAGCACCCCGATGCCGGACTGTAACCGGCTCAGCGTAACCACCGGGTCCTTCGGCGACAGGATGGTCGGCGCCCCGGTGCGCGCCCGGCGAGGTTGGTAGCGCTGTGGCGCCGGCCGGCCGGGCTGGCTGCTCGGCGCTGCCGCGGTCGCAGGTGCGGCAGTCGGCGCGGGTGCGGACAGATCCAGCGGGTTGCCGGTATCGGGCGCCGCCAGTGCGGCCGGTGGGGGGGCCGAACCGCCGTTCCGGCGCGGCCCACGGTCGTGCAAGAAATCGGCCACCGCGCGAACCGGCTCGTCCACAGCCGGGGTAGCCAAGGCCGATCCGGCCGAAGCAGCCGGCCTGGACCGGTGCCGCAGGAACGTCAGGTCGGCCCGCTTCGGCGCGGTCACCGGATCGGCAATGCTCATAGCTGCACGCCATAATCGGCCGCGATCCCGGCAATGCCCTTCGCGTAGCCCTCGCCAATCACCTTGAACTTCCAACCACCCTGGTGCCGGTACAGCTCACCGAGCACCAACGCCGTCTCAGCGCTCAACCCCGGCGCCAGGTTCTCCGAACGGACCAGTTCGGCATTGTCGGCAGCGTTGAGCACCCGCAGGTAGCAGTCGCGCAGTTGCCCCAGCGAGCGGCGTTGAGCGATGCCCTCGTTGAGATACAACACCACCACGATCCGATCGACCTCAGCGGGTACCGCAGCCAGTTCGACCTCGATCTGTTCGGTGTCATCACCCAGTGCGGCGTCCCGCTGGCTGACCGATTCATCAGGAGAAACAAGCTGATTGAAGAAAACGAAGTGCTCGTCGGAGAGCGCTTTACTGGCGGCGTCGCACAGGATGGTGGCCACCACCAGGTTGTCGCTCAGTGCCTTCTCCGAGCCGGCGGCGAACCGCACCCCAAGCACGGCAGAGCGCAGCGAGGGGATCTCGCGGGTCAGCGCGACATTCGAGCCGCGTCTCATCTCAGCCATCCAGGGCACGTCTCATTTCAGCCATCACGCCAATCCCGCAACATCAAGACCACCTACAGGTCCAGGTCCGAGCCGGAGAACTTCGTCCGCAAGAAATTACCTTGCGTCAGCAG
This sequence comes from Jatrophihabitantaceae bacterium, assembly GCA_039922115.1. Lineage (GTDB taxonomy): Bacteria > Actinomycetota > Actinomycetes > Mycobacteriales > Jatrophihabitantaceae > Jatrophihabitans_A. The sequence goes on along the minus strand of JBDSAN010000082.1, from coordinate 5,300 downwards.
CGCGTCGACGTCCTGGTTGCGAGCGGCAACCAGGACCGCATCGGCTGAGCTCTGCAGTGACTCCAGTTGCTCCAGCAATGATGCCGTCGGCGTCCGGCCGGACTGCCTGGGCATCTCGCGCACCTCGTCGTCCAGCGCCAGATAGCGATGCAGGGTCGTTGGCAGGTAGTCGTGCAAGGTGCCTTGCAATGACACCACCGCATAGACATCCAGCGGCCGGACCTCGGACGTGTCGATCACCTCTCGCAAGGTGTCGGTCAGCCGCCGGGCATTCACTACCGCGACCCCCGGCAACTTACCCGAGTTCTGATTGATGAACCGGTTCAGCCCGAACAGGGTCCGGCGCAACTCCTCGGGGCTGTCGCTGACCTCGGGCGGCTGAGCAGCCGGCACCGGCGGAGCCGCTGGCTCGTCACGTCCCCTGCGAAACCACGTCACAACCGATTATGGCTCAACCGGAGAGCTCACCGCGCCTGGTCCGCTCCAGGTACGGCTTGGCCCGCTCGATCTGGCCTTCGAGCGCACTGACGGTCTGGGCCATCGAGTCGACCGCCTGGGCCCGGAAGGTGTCGACCGCGTCCATCGTGGCGAAGACGTTGTCGAAGGCTGCCTGCAGCTTCTCGACGTCGATGGTGGACGAGGCCGCCTGCTGGTTGATCGCGCCGCCCTGCAGCTTCAGCTGCTCCGACGTCGACTCGATCAGGTTCGACGTGACCGTGTTCAACGCGTTGATCTGATCCAGCACCAGCTTCTGCCGCGACAGCGCCTGGGAGACGATCACCGCGATCCGCAGCGCGGCAATCGTGGTGGTCTGCGCGCGGTCGACGCCCTTGATCAGCTCGATGTTGTTCTTACGGATCAGGTCCAGGGCCATGTAGCCCTGCACGTTGACCGCCATCTGGGTCATCAGGTCCTGCCTGCGCTGGCGGATCGGGAACAGCGCGTCCGAGCGCATGATGTTGGCGTCCTCGGTGTTGCCGGCGGCCTCAAGCTGAGCGACCTTCTGCTCTACCGCGCTGTCGAGGGCGCCTGCGAGCTCGTTGTACTCGCTCAGCTTGCCCATCGTCGTCCACATGTTGGCCTTCTCGGTCTCGATGGCCGCGTTGTCCTTACGCAGCTCATCCTGACCGGACGCAAGGCCCTTGATAATCGCGTCCAGGTGCGATTGCGCCGACCGGTACTTGTCGAAGTACTTGTCCACCTTGTCGCCGCCGGGCAGGTATTTCAGGATCTTCTTGACGCCGGTGAGGTCCTCGCGCTTGGGGTCCAAGCCGGTGACCGTGTGCCGCAAGTCCACCAAGGTGTTCGACACCCGGGTCTGGGCATCGCCACCGTCCTTGCCCATCGCGGCGGCCGGCCGCTCAAGCATCCGGTTGGACATCGCAGCGGCTGCGCGCATGTCGGTATCGCCCATGGTGGTGATCTGCGCGACCTTCTCGGCGAACTGCGGCGAGCGCATGTCCAGCGCTGCGAGGCCTTCGACGAATTGCGCAGCCTTGCCCTGCAGCTCGACCTGCTTCGCCTGGTCGATCGGGATGGCCCCGGCGGCCTGCTCCTTCTCGACCACAACGACAGGCGCGGGTGGCGCGAGTACCAGTGCGCCGGCGGACGAGCCAGCCGGACTCGCCGTGGCCGTCGGGGTGGAGCCGAGATCGAGTTCTGACATGCGCGTTCTCCCTGTTGGTAAAGCTCGTTCTTCAGTTTAAGGTTGCTAGAGCTGTCCGGCCAACGCTGGCAGCAGGTCGTGGAAGGTACGTCCGGACGCCGGGATGCCGAGGGCTGTCATCGACCAGCCGGCGCCATCGCGCGACACCTTGGCCATGATCTGTGCGGTGTGATCACCGGAGCCGGTCAGCTCGTAGCGGGCGATCTCGGTATCACCTGCGGTCTCGTCCAGCAATCGGCAGTAGGCGTTCTGGATCTGGGAGAAGTTCTGCCCGGTGAACGAATTAACCGTGAAGACAAGGGTGCTCACCCCGGCCGGCAATCGCGACAGGTCCACCTGGATCGACTCGTCGTCGCCGTCCCCATCGCCGGTCAGGTTGTCGCCGGTGTGGTGCACCGAGCGGTCCTTGGAGTCCAGCTGCTGGAACCAGACCTGATCCACCAGCGTGCCCTGCGCATCGAACAGCAACGCCGAAGCGTCCAGGTCGATGGTCTGCTTCTTCGAGCCGAACAGGCCCTTCTTCTTCACCGCGTCCCAGCCCAGTCCCATCCGGACTCGGGTCAGGGTGCCCCCGCCGCGCTTTTCCAGCGACACCCGCTGGCCCTTGTTCAAGCTGACGGTCATGGCCTGCCTTACCTTTCGTAGGGTGTTACAGCTGTGAGGCTACTTGCGGCCCGGCGACCAGTTCATTCCCCAGCCATAGGCTGCATCCAGTTTGGACTGGGAACCCTCGATGTAGTTGACCTCGCGGTGCACCGACAGGTCGCCGGCCGACTGTTCCAGCAGCGCGATGCCACAAATCCGGGCGCCGTTGCGGGCCTCGTCCAGCCGCACCTCGATCTGCGGTCCGGCGGCCGGGAACAGCGTCACCACGCCGTCGGCATCGGCCCAGTTCGCGACACCCTCATAGATCAGGGCGAACACCAGGATACGGCCGATCTTGTCGGCGTGTGCGAGGTTGATGATCAGGTTCTCGCCACCGGAGTTGGTGCCCGAGCGGTCATCGCCGTCCAGTCGGATCACCGGTTCGTTGATCCCGGCCGGGCTGGCGGTGAAGGCATTGCCCAGTGCCTGCACCACGCCCTTGCGGCCGTCGGTGAACTCGTACAGGCAACCCAGATCAAGATCGATCGGTGGCGCGGGCCGCTTGAGAAAGCCGCCGCTGCTCGACGGTCGCGCGTTCCAGTTCAGGTTGATCCGCATCAAGCCGCCGACAGAGCCCTGCTTGGTCAGCGAGACCCGGGGCGCGGCCTTGGTCAGCGTCACCTTCGACAGCGATACTGCAGCGGGCTCGGCTGGCTTGCTCGGGCGTTTGGTGTAGTCGATTGGCATCGTGATTCCTCTTTTCGGGACAGGCTGTTCTAGACCGAGAGCGACGCGGCAACCGGCTCGGCGACCTCGGGACTGCGCTTGTTGCGGATCAGCGAGGACAGGAAGGCCGCCCCGATGAAACCGATGCCCACCAGGCCGGTGACCACCTCGGGCACCTCGTACCTGATGGTGAACAACAGGATGATCGCCAGCGCGCCGATCGCCCACTCGGCGCCATGTTCGAGATAGACGTACTCGTCCAAGGTGCCTTGCCGGACAAGGTAAACGGTCAGCGACCGGATGAACGGCGCACCGATCAGGCCAAGGCCAACAGCAATGATGATCGGATCAGCGGTGATGGCGAAGGCTCCGATCACCCCGTCGAAGCTGAACGAGGCATCCAGCACCTCCAGATACAGGAACGAGAAGAAGGCCGCCTTGCCTGCCTTCAACACCAGATTGCCGGCCTGCGCGGAGTTCGGAGCGGCATCGATACCTGCGTCCTCGTCGAGCTTGGCCTCCTCGTCGTCGAACAGCGCGCCGAGTCCGTTGACCAGGATGTAGGACACCAGGCCGAGCAGACCGGCCAGCAGTACGGTCGAGATCTTGTCTTGCGGGGCAAGGTAATAGGCGACCAGCGCCACCACCACGGCAGACACCACGACGGCGAGCTGGTCGAGCTTGCCGATTCGGGCCAGCGGGCGTTCCAGCCAGGACAGCCAAGTAATCTCGCGCTCCTCAAAGATGAAGTTGAGGAACAGCATCAGCAGGAACGCCCCACCGAAGGCCGCGATCGCCGGGTGCGCCTGCCTGAGCAGGAAGCCGTACGTGCCAGCAGTGTTTGGATCGCCCTTGTCCAACGCCAGGCTGATCGCGCGAGCCGGGCTGAGCTTGGCGGTCAGCGCGACGATGACGAGCGGGAACAGCAGCCGCATGCCGACCACCGCGATGAGGATGCCGACGGTCAGAAAGATTTTCTGCCAGAACGGGTTCATCGTCTTGAGGATGCCGGCGTTGACCACGGCGTTGTCGAAGGACAGCGAAATTTCTAGGACGCCGAGGATGGCCGCGACCGCGAGACCCGTGGGGCCTGCGTAGATCAGGGCAATCGCCAGCCCCACAACCGTCAGGCCAATGGAGCCGGCGAACGTCTTGACGAACATGTAGGTCCCTATCTGAACGGCCCGAGCAAGCTGTGCGGCGGTCGGGATTGACCAACCCATCGTGCGCCTGGCTCGGCGCTCAGCCGATATTTATCCGGTAGTCGCATGCGTCCCTCCGGCTGATCGGCTTGCGGCAGGTCAGACCCCGACACCGAAGTCGCGGGCGATTCCGGCCAGCCCCGAGGCGTAGCCCTGCCCGACCGCGCGGAACTTCCACTCGGCGCCGTTGCGGTAGAGCTCGGCGAACAGCATCGCGGTCTCGGTCGAGGCATCCTCGGACAGGTCGTAACGGGCAATCTCGGCCTCACCGGCCTGGTTCACCACACGAATGAAGGCGTTGCGAACCTGGCCGAAGGACTGGGCACGGGTCTCGGCGTCATAGATCGAGACAACGAAAACGACCTTGTCGATCTCGGCTGGCACGGCGGTCAGGTTGACCTTGATCTGCTCGTCGTCGCCCTCGCCTTCACCGGTCACGTTGTCGCCGGTGTGCTCGATCGAACCGTCCGGGCTCTTGAGGTTGTTGAAGAACACGAAGTAGCTGTCCGAGGCGACCTTGCCGCTCGCGTTGCACGCGATGGCCGAGGCGTCCAAGTCGAAGGGCTTGCCGTCGGTGGTGCGGGCGTCCCAGCCGAGTCCGACGGTCACTGCGGAGAGGCCCGGGGCCTCCTTGGTGAGCGAGACGTTGCCGCCCTTGGTGAGGCTGACTGCCACGAGAACTCCCGAGATCGTTGCCGGGAACCCATGCCCCCGACGTTGGGTAGTACACCGGCATTGCCGGTTGCTTATCCGACGCTAGCTGACCGACGTTGGACGCAGGTGCCCAACCTCGACGCTAGCTGGCAAATTCTCAGCCCGCTCCAAGAACCTTAGTATGCTTAGCACTATTTGCGGCGTCTGCACCGCCGTGGACGACCGCCAGGGTTGTCGGTGTATCGAAGCTGATGCCATAGCTGACCTCGCCTACCTGCGGGTCCAGCCCCAGGGCCAGCCGGACGGCCGACCATGGCAGGTTCACCCCAGCCAGCGAGGTCTGAAACAGCCCACCCGAGATCCTGGTGTTCACCTCCAGCAGATACGGCAGTGGCCAGGCATCAGCCGGTCCCTGCCAGTACCTGACCTGGACGTTGGACAGGTAGGCCAACCGGTGGGCGGTGGTG
>JBDSAN010000081.1:0-3961 GCA_039922115.1 Jatrophihabitantaceae bacterium | reverse complement strand
GTACTGGCCGGCCAGCTTCGGCTCGAACTACAGCATCCGGTCCAGCCCGGGCCTGACCATCCGGACGCCGTCCGCGCCGGTCGAGGTGGTGCAGGTGGAGCCGGCCGAACTGCTCGAGCACGCGATTGCGGTGCACGCTCGGGTCCGCCGGCAGCGGGCCGGCCAGATCGATCGGGACCGGCCGTACTGGCTGCGCCGGCTCGGCCTGGAAGGGCACCGGCCGGCGGGCAGCCGCGAGCTGGTCTGCGTGATCGCTCGCGGCACGGACGGCGACGGCAGCGTTGATGCTTATGCGACCTGGTCGGCCAATGACGGTGACTGGTACCACGAGTACCACGACCAGGCGCAGGCGATGGTGACCGAGGCGCTGGCCGCGACGCCGGACAGCTACCTGGCGCTGTGGCAGTACCTGCTCGGCCTGGACCTGATCCGGGTGCTCAGCCTGGACGCCTACCCGGTGGACGAGCCGCTGGAATGGCTGCTGTCTGACGGCCGGGCCGCCAGGCGCACCTGGACCGGTGACAACGACTGGCTGCGGTTGCTGGACGTCCCGGCCGCACTGTCGGCTCGCCGGTACGGCGCCACTGACCGGCTGGTGCTCGACGTGATCGACCGCGACGCCGGCGGCTGGGCGCACGGCAAGGTCGAGCTGGATGCCGGCCCCGAGCACGCCCAGTGCCGTCCGGCGGCCACCGCGACCGCTGACCTCAGCCTGTCCCAGCGCGGCCTGGCCGCGATCTACCTGGGCGGCAACCCGGTGCGGTCCCAGCAGCTGGCCGGCCTGATCGACGAGCACACCCCGGGCGCGCTGGACCGGCTGCAGGCGATGTTCGCGACCAGCCCGGCGCCGTGGAACGCCACCCCGTTCTGAGGTTCGCCCGAGCGGCTCAGCTGGTGACGAAGTCGATCAGTTCCTCGACCGAGCGCAGCAACGGCACCTCGACATCGGCGTAGCTGTTCACCGAGGCCAGCACCCGGCGCCACATCTCGCGCGGGTCCGACACACCCAGCGCGCTGGCGATGCCGAGCTTCCACTCGGTCCCGCGCGGCACCGTCGGCCACTGCGCGATGCCCAGCGCGGTCGGCTTCACCGCCTGCCAGACGTCGATGTAGGGATGGCCGTTGATCAGCACGTGCGGCGAGGTCACGGTGGCCGCGATCCGGCTTTCCTTCGAGCCCGGCACCAGGTGATCCACCAGCACCCCGAGCCGCCGGGACGGTCCGGGGCCGAAGTCGTTGACCGCGGCAGCCAGCTCGTCGATGCCGCCCAGCGGTTCGACCACGATCCCCTCGATCCGCAGGTCCTCGCCCCAGATCCGCTCCAGCAGCGCCGCGTCATGCACGCCCTCGACCCAGATCCGGCTGGCCTTGGCTACCTGGGCGCGCACCCCGGCGACCGCCACCGAGCCGCTGGCCGTCCGGCCGGGCTTGGCCGCCGCGACCGGCGCAGGTGCCGGCCGGACCAGGGTGACCAGCTCGCCCTCAAGCAGGAAGCTGGCCGGCAGCATCGGAAACACCCGCTCCCGGTTGCGCGCATCGGCCAGGGTCACCGTGTCGCGCTGCTCACCGGCGATCACCGACCGGCCGAGCGCCACAACTGCCCCGCAGAACCGGCCGTCAGCGGTCTCGACCACCAGCTCGGGCACCGCCGCCACCTCGCGGACGACCCGCCGGCGGCGGCGCGGATCGGAGGCCAGCACGTCGTCGGAATACACCCGGCACACCCTAGCCACCGGCCGTCCCGGCCAGGGGGTGGCGCGCCCGGCCAACACCGAATAGGTAGCGTGGGTAACTGTGTCCGATCATCGCCGATGCGCGCAGCTGGCCGCCTGGGGTTCTGCCTGGCTGGCCGGCTCGGTCGCCTTCGATGCGGTGCTCGATGCGGTCACCGCAGGCCGCCGGCACGTCCCCGGCCCCGGTTTCGGCGGCACCGGGGTGCAACCGGTGGGGCTGGCCCTCACCGACTGGAAGCAGGCCGGCAGTTGCGCGCTGCGGCTTGCCCTGCCGGTGCCCGGCGACGTGCGGGGCCTGGGCGGTCCGGTCGAGTTCCGCGACGCTGCCCTGGGCGCCGGCCAGGCCGTCTTCGGCACCGGTTACGGGGTGACTGCGGTGGCCGGCCCGGACACCCCGAGCAGCGCCGGCCGCGAGCTGACCTGGCACCGGTGCGAGGTCAACGAGCTGCCGGCCGACCCGATCAGCACCGCCGAGGCCGAACACGAATTGGCCGAAGCGATCAGGCAAACCGCGTCCGCGTTCGCCCAGCGCGGGCTGACCAGCTGGCTGTCCGACATCACGCCGGCGCTGTCCAGCGCCCGCCGGGCCGGCGAGCGGCTGCACCTGCCGGCCAGCCACCCACCGCGCGGAGTCCGGTTGATCGCGCAGGCCGAGCGGCTGACCGCGGTGCTGCGCGTAGTCGATCGCGACGACACCGCCCAGCTCACCGCGGCCGCGACCGCTGAGCGGGCCGAACTGCTGGCGCCATTGCGGCTGGCGGTCCGGCGGGCGTTGCTGGCCGGCTACAACGCCCCGGTCGAGGTCGCCGCGAGCTGACGCCAAGCCGTCAGGACGGCCGGCGAGCGGTCAGGACGGCCGGCGAGCCGGTGCCGGGCAGCAGCCGTCCGGGCATTGCCAGCCGCAGATTCCGAGCGGGCTCAGCGAGCGGGCCGGCAGACCGGTGAGCTGCTCGCCAACCAGCTCGGCCAGGCCGGCCACGAAAGCCGGATCGGTACCGGCGGTGGCGGCCCGGGCGAAGCTCAGGCCGAGCTCGGCGGCCGTTTCGGCAGCCTCGTTGTCCAGGTCCCAGAGCACCTCGAGGTGATCGGAGACGAACCCGGACGGTGCCACCACCACCGCCTCGACGCCGTCGGCGGCCAGCGCCCGCAGGTGATCGTTGATATCCGGTTCCAGCCAGGGCACCTGCGGCGGCCCGGACCGGGACTGCCAGACCAGATCGAACTCCGCCGCCGGGCCGCGCACGGCTGCCGCGACCAACCCGGCGGTAGCCCGGTGTTGGGCCAGGTACAGCCCGCCATCGGGACCCGCTGAGGCGTTCATGCTGACCGGCACCGAGTGCGCGGTGAACACCAGCCGGGCCCGATCCCGCTGCTCAACCGGCAGGCTGGCCAGCGCGGCGGTCACCGCGTTCGCGTTTGCCTCGATGAAACCTGGGTGATCGAAGTAGTGCCGGAGCTTGGTGAAGCGCAGGTCCGGATCGGGTTGGCTGGCCCGCAACTCGACCAGCGCGCCGGCCAGGTCCTCCCGGTACTGCCGGCAGCCGGAGTAGGAACCGGTCGCGCTGGTGGCCAGCACCAGCACGTTGCGCCTTCCATCGGCTGCCAGCTCGCGAGCGGTATCGCCGATCAGCGGGTGCCAGTTGCGGTTGCCGAAGTAGACCGGAAGCTGGTAACCGCGCCGCCCGAACTCCTCACTCAACGCCGCCAGCAACGCCTCGTTCTGCGCGGTGATCGGCGAAACCCCGCCAAAATGCTGGTAATGCTCGGCCACCGCCGCCAGCCGCTCGTCCGGCACCCCGCGCCCGGCGGTCACCCGGCGCAGGAACGGCAGCACCTCGTCCGGGCCTTGCGGGCCGCCGAAGGACAGCAGCAGGAACGCGTCGAATCCGCCGTCGGACACCGGCTGCTCAGACGCCCATCGCGTGGAAGCCACCGTCGACGTGGATCAGCTCACCGGTGGTGGCCGGGAACCAGTCCGACAGCAGCGCCAGGCAACTACGGGCGACCGGCGCGGCATCGTCGATGTTCCAGCCGAGCGGCGCGCGCGGCGCCCAGGCCTCCTCGAAGGCCGTGAAACCGGGAATGCTCTTGGCCGCCATGGTGCGCACCGGCCCGGCCGCGATCAGGTTCACCCGGATGCCGCGTGGGCCGAGCTCCCGGGCCAGGTAGCGCGAGGTCGATTCCAGGGCGGCCTTGGCCACCCCCATCCAGTTGTAGGCAGGCCAGGC
>JBDSAN010000080.1:0-6409 GCA_039922115.1 Jatrophihabitantaceae bacterium | reverse complement strand
GGCGGCTTCTTCTTGACCACCTGGCGCAGCTTCTTCTGGTCATCGCCGAACTTGGCCGTGGCCTTAGCCATCGCCTTGACGTTTTCGGTGACGTGTTCGGGGGCCTGCACGACGACGGTCCCGGCCGTGTCGTAGCCGGCCCGGCCGGCCCGGCCGGCGATCTGGTGGAACTCCCGTGCCTGCAGGTGGCGGGTGCGCTGCCCGTCGTACTTGCTCAGCGAGGTGAGCACGACCGTCCGGATCGGGACGTTGATGCCGACGCCGAGGGTGTCGGTGCCGCAGATCAGCTTGAGCAGGCCGGCTTGGGCCAGCTGCTCGACCAGCCGCCGGTACTTGGGCAGCATGCCGGCGTGGTGCACGCCGATGCCGTGCCGGACCAGCCGGGACAGCGTCTTGCCGAAGCCGGCGGCGAACCGGAATTGCCCGATGGCAGCAGCTATCTCGTCCTTCTCGGCGCGGGTGGCCACGTTGATACTGGTCAGGGCCTGGGCCTGTTCGATGGCTGCGGCCTGGGTGAAGTGCACGACGTAGATCGGTGACTGGTGGCTCTGCAACAGGTCGGTGATGGTCTCGTGCAGCGGCGTGGTCGCGTAGTAGTGAAACAGCGGTACCGGACGCTCGGCCGAGCTGACCACCGCGGTGGGACGGCCGGTGCGCCGGGTGAGGTCGTCGCGGAAAAAGCTGACCTCGCCCAAGGTCGCCGACATCAGCAGGAACTGCGCCCGGGTCAGTTCCAGCAGCGGCACCTGCCAGGCCCAGCCCCGGTCCGGGTCGCCGTAGTAGTGGAACTCATCCATCACCACCAGCCCGATGTCGGCGGCCGGCCCCTCGCGCAGCGCCAGGTTGGCCAGCACCTCGGCGGTGCAGCAGATGATCGGCGCGCCGGCATTCACGCTGGCATCGCCGGTCATCATGCCGACCCGGGACGATCCGAAGATCGCGCACAGGGCGAAGAACCGTTCACTGACCAGTGCCTTGATGGGCGCTGTGTAGAAGGCCCGACCGCGGCCGGTGGCCAGCGCGTTGAACAGCGCACCGGTGGCAACCAGCGACTTTCCGGAACCGGTAGGCGTTGCCAGGATCACGTTGGAGCCGGAGACCAGCTCGATCAGCGCTTCGGACTGGGCGGGGTAAAGCTGCACGCCGGCACCATCGGACTGCCCGGTCCAGTTGACGAAGGCGTCATAGATCGCGTCCGGGTCGGCTGGTGCCAGGGCGCCGCCGGTCGCCAACTCACCTAACTTCACCGGTTCAACCTAGCTTCACCGTCCAAGCTAGCTTCACCGGTCAACCGACCTAGCTGGATCCGCACCAGCCGGTGGACCGGCTGTGACCGGGCCGGGCTGAACCCGGTTGGCCGCTGGCGATGACACACTGGGGCGATGAGCGCAGACCGCAACGTCCTGGGTGGCGAGTTGGAGGAGTGCGGCACTGATCCGGTGACCGGCTTCTACCGGGACGGTTGCTGCACCAGCGGTCCGGAGGACCTGGGCAGCCACACGGTGTGCGCGGTGCTGACCGCGCAGTTCCTGGCCCATCAGCGCGAGATCGGCAACGACCTGGTCCCCCCGCGTCCGGAGTACGGCTTCGAGGGCCTGCGGCCCGGCGAGCGGTGGTGCGTGGTTGCCACCCGCTGGTTGCAGTCCTACCAGGCCGGGATGGCGGCTCCGGTGGTGCTGGCAGCCACCAACGAGCGCGCGCTGGAACTGATCCCGATCCAGGCGCTGCGCGAGCATGCCGTCGACGTGCCGGCCGATCCGAGCTCGCTGGGCTGACCGCGCGGGTGGTACTGCCAACCGCGTGAATGCCATCCCGGCCCGCCGCTTGCACTAGATTGGTAGTCAATGACTACCGCTCCAGCCGGATCCCCGGACGAAAACCACATCTCCTTCGCCGATCTCGGTATCGACGAGCCCATCCTGCGCGCGCTCAGCGATGTCGGCTACGAGGTCCCCTCGCCGATCCAGGCCGCGACCATCCCGCCGTTGCTGGCGGGCCGGCACTTGGTTGGCCTGGCCCAGACCGGCACCGGCAAGACCGCCGCCTTCGCGGTGCCGATCCTGTCCCAGATCGACCTGGACTCACGTACCACCCAGGCGCTGGTGCTGGCACCGACCCGGGAACTGGCACTGCAGGTCTCCGAGGCGATCAGCAAGTACGCCCATTACCTGCCCGGCCTGCACGTGCTGCCGATCTATGGCGGGCAGAGCTACGGGGTGCAGCTGGCCGGGCTGCGCCGGGGCGCGCACATCGTGGTCGGCACCCCGGGCCGGGTCATCGACCACCTGCAGAAGAAGACCCTCGACCTCACCGGGCTGCGCTTTCTGGTGCTGGACGAGGCCGACGAGATGCTGCGGATGGGCTTCGCCGAGGACGTCGAGACCATCCTGGCCGACACTCCGGCCGACAAGCAGGTCGCGCTGTTCTCAGCGACAATGCCTTCGCAGATAAGGCGAATCTCGAAGAAGTACCTCAACGACGCGGCCGAGATCACGATGAAGTCCAAGACCGTGACCGCGGCCAACACCCGGCAACGGTTCCTGCTGGTCGCCAACCCGGGCAAGATGGACGCGCTGACCCGAATTCTCGAGGTCGAGACATTCGACGGCATGATCGTGTTCGTCCGGACCAAGCAGGCCACTGAGGAACTGGCCGAGCGGCTGCGGGCGCGGGGCTTCTCGGCGGCCGCGATCAACGGCGATCTGGTTCAGGCGCAACGGGAACGCACCATCGCCCAGCTCAAGAGCGGCGCGCTCGACATCCTAGTCGCCACCGATGTCGCTGCTCACGGCCTGGATGTCGACCGGATCAGTCACGTCGTCAACTACGACATCCCGACCGATACCGAGTCCTACATCCACCGGATCGGCCGGACCGGCCGGGCCGGCCGCACCGGTGAGGCGCTGCTGTTCGTCACGCCACGCGAGCGGCACCTGCTGAACTCGATCGAGCGGGCGACCCGGCAGCCGCTGGTGGAGCTGCCACTGCCCACCGTCGATGACGTCAACAGCACCCGGGTGGCCAAGTTCGGCGATGCGATCACCGCGCGGCTGGCCTCGTCCGAGCTCGGGCTGTTTCGCGGCCTGGTCGAGGATTACGCCCGTGAGCATGACGTCCCGATGGCTGATATCGCGGCCGCGCTGGCGGTGCTTGCTCAGGACGACAAGGCCTTCCTGCTCGAACCGGAACCGCCGGTGCTGCGCCGGCCGAAGGACCGGGCAGCTGACCGGATTGGTGACCGGGCAGCCGATCGGCCGCAGCGGGCCGCGACCCGGGTGGCCGGGCCGCGCAAGCCGCGCTCGGACGTCCGGATGGCCACCTACCGGATCCGGGTCGGCAAGCGGCACAAGGTGCAACCTGGTTCTATCGTCGGGGCAATCGCGAACGAGGGCGGCCTGAGCCGGCAGGACTTCGGGCACATCGACATCAAGATCGACCACAGCCTGGTCGAGTTGCCGGCCGACCTGCCGCCCTCGACGCTGGCCGCGCTCAAGCGAACCCGGATCAGTGGCCAGCTGATCGAGCTGACCCGCGAGTCGACCGGCCCGCGCGGTGCGGTCGAGCGTCCCCGCGCAGGCAAGTTCAGCAAACCGCGACGCTGAGGGGTCTGGCCCCGCTATGGTCAGCCGCGATGAACGAGCTGCCGGTTCGCCCGACTGAAGCGGTCTACGCCGAGATGGTGGTACTTGCTCGGCGGCTTCGGCGCGAGTCGGCACTGGCTCACCCGGCGCTGACCATCACCGACTACTCGATCCTCAGCTACCTGGACCGCCAGTCCTCGGCCACCGTGACCGACACCGCGATCGAGTTCGGGCTGAACAAGTCGACCGCCTCGCGCCAGATCGCCGGCCTGCACGAGCGTGGCCTGATCGTCCGGGAAGGTAACCCGACTGACGGTCGGGTCGGTCACCTGCGGCCCTCAGCCACCGGGCGGCTGGTATTGCAGCAAGCTCGCGCCGAGCTGCGCGCCGCGCTGTTCGCGCGGCTGGACGGCTGGCCCGACGATGACATCGAGCAATTCGCTGAACTGCTGTGCCGATACAACCGGCAGCCACCGGTTGGCGGAAGGGCCGACTGAGGTCGGCTTGTTGGCCTATTGGCTGGCGGTTCGATCAGGCGGCGATCGCGGTGCCGGCCAGAAAGTCCTCCATGACCAGGATGCTGGCTGCCCGCAGCGGTTCCTCGGCCACCCAGCTGGGGTCGCTGGCCCGGACTGCCTGATCCAGGCTGGGCCGGCGATGCGGACGGGCCAGTAGCACCGCGCCGAGCGCGCGCACCAGCAGCGCCGGTTGCCGCTGCAACGTGATGTGCGAGGTGACCAGCGCCCAGGCCGGGCCGTCACCGTCGGACACGATGCCGAGCAGCCGGGTGTCGAACCGGCGCAGTTGAGCTTCGGCGATGGCCAACTCGGCAAGCAGCGGGGTCGGCCAGCCACGATCCTCGGCCTCGGTGGGCAGCGCCACCCGTACCTGCTCGGGGCCGAACTCGGCCGCCAGACAACCGGAGGTGTAGGCGGCGGCCAGCGCGCCGTGCACCGAGGAATACTCGAATGTGAGCGCTCGCGCCACCGGGGTCCCCTTGCCGTCAATGCGGCTAGCGTCAGTGAAACTAGCCGCCGATGGACTGTGGCGATCAGTTCACCGCGCGGATGTGTCCGGTGTATGACGCAGCCGTGTCAGGCATGAAATTTGTGTGCGGCGAGCGCCAGGTCAGTCAGGCGAGGCTGCGGACCCGCTTGATCATCGGCCCGAGCAGCTCCATATGCGGCCGCCGCGCGCTGAGGTAGCTGAAGCCGAACCGTTCGCGATTGGCCAGGATCTGCCGAGCGCTCTCGTCCTCGGTGCCGCATTGCAGGAAGGTGATTCCACGGCCTGCTCCTGGCGCGACGAGCTGCTGGGCTGCTTCGACACCGACGGCCTATCCAACGGACGCGCCGAAGCAACGAACCTGCTGGGTATGGTTACCGATCATCTGGCAGCCCTTACCGGCGTCATGCCGACAGTGCCACGAGTCGCGACTCACATGAGCCTTATGTCGCGACTCACGACAATGGCGGAGGATAGGGGATTCGAACCCCTGAGGGCTTGCACCCAACACGCTTTCCAAGCGTGCGCACTAGGCCACTATGCGAATCCTCCGTCGAAGAGGATACGGGGCGGTCTGACCGGTGCCGCGCACCGGGTCACCGGGACGAAGCGCGCCCGCCCAGCTCAGCCCTGCCGGCGCCGGATCAGCAGCTTCAGCCGCTGCTCAGCGACCTCTTGGCTGTGCCAAGCCAGCCAGAAGCAGGTCGCGGCCAGCGGTAATTCGGCCAGCACCGACATCGCGATCGCCTCGGCCAGCCCCCAACCGTCCGGCGTGGTGAGCACGTCGAACCAGGCATCAGCGGTCAGCAGCGCGCCGGTGGCCGATGCCGCGATCGGCAATCGCCGGGACCGGCGCAGCGTGGTGAACGCGGTGCTGACCAGCCCGATCAGCAAGATCACGTCATAACCGGCCCAGGCAACGTCATAGTTTTGCGACAGCGACCGGGACGGCAGGGTGATGCCAGCAATCACGATCCAGGGCAGCAGCACCAGCGCGCAGGCGACGAACACCGGCGCTGCCCAGCGAACCAGCCGGGCATTGTCCACCAGCACCTGGTTATCGAGGTCGTCGGCGATGGGCACGATCGCGTCGAGCTCGTCGGCGACGCGCTCAGCGGCATGGATCAACGCCGGTGCGTCATCGTCACCGGCGGCCTTGCCGCTGGCCGGATTATCTGGCGGTGGGGGAGACACTTTCGAGCCGGCCGGCGCTGTGTCAGGCAGTACCGACTCGGACTTGTTGTTGCCAGGTCTCATGGAGCGCTCCACACAGAATCTTGAAACAAGCTAACCGCCCAACCTTGTAATGTTCGCCGAACTCTATGGGGGTGCTGATTTGACCAGCGTGAGTGCGCGCCGGGTTGCTCGAAGCGACTCGATGAAACGCCTTGCCCGGGCCGGGCTGGCCGCCCGGGCAACGATTTACCTGCTGATCGGCTGGATCACGCTGATGCTGGCGGCCGGCAAGCGCCCGCCGGAAGCTGACCAGCGCGGCGCGATGCAAGCGGTCGCCCGGCATACCGGTGGCTTCCTGCTGTTGTGGGTGATCGCGATCGGGCTGTCCGGCTACGCGCTGTGGCGCTGGTCCGAGGCCGCGTTCGGGGTGGTCGGCGAGGGCAACGACTGGAAACCACGGGTCCAGTCAGCCGTCCGCGGCACCATCTACGCGTTCTTCGCCGTCAGCGCGTTCAACCTGCTCGCCCATGCCAAGAGCAAGAGCCAGGCCGGCCAGACCGAGCTGTTCACCGCCAAGGCGATGACCCATTCCGGCGGCCGGCTCGCGGTCGGCATCGTCGGCGGGGTGGTCATCATCGCCGGTCTCG
>JBDSAN010000079.1:0-8699 GCA_039922115.1 Jatrophihabitantaceae bacterium | reverse complement strand
GGTCACGCCGACCAGCTCGGAAATGCCACCCAGGTCGATTACCGTTTCTGGATAAGCCAATCGCAGCCGCAAGATGGGCAGTAGCGACTGCCCGCCGGCCAGGATCTTGCCGTCCTCGCCGGCTTCGACCAGCGCCTGCACCGCCTCGGCCGCCGAACCTGGCCGGACGTAGTCGAACGAAACCGGGATCACAGCTGGTCTCCTTCTGCGTAGGTGCCGTCCGAGGTCGAGGTACTCGCCCCGCCGTAGGCCACCGTGCCGGACGGGTCGCGCTCGGAATGCTCAGCGCCTTCGTTGATCGCCCGCCAGACCCGCTCGGGCGTGCACGGCATCTGGATGTCGTTGATGCCCCACGGCCGCAGCGCATCGACGATCGCGTTGACCACCGCCGGGGTCGAGGCGATGGTGCCGGCCTCGCCGACACCCTTCACCCCGAGCGGGTTGCTGGTGGACGGGCTGACCGTCCGATCGGTCGTGAAACTCGGCAGGTCCGCGGCCGAGGGCAGCAGGTAGTCCACGAAGGTGCCGGTGGTCAGGTTGCCGTCCTCGTCGTAGATCGCCTCCTCGTACAGCGCCTGCGCGATGCCCTGGGCCAGCCCGCCATGTACCTGACCGTCCACGATCAGCGGGTTGATCACGTGCCCGATGTCGTCGACGCAGACGTACTTGCGGATCTTGGCGTGCCCGGTCTCGGTGTCGATGTCGATCGCGCACAGGTGCGTGCCGTGCGGGAAGGAGAAGTTCTCCGGGTCATAGGTCGCATCGGCGTCCAGGCTCGGCTCCATGCCATCGGGCAGGTCGTGCGCGGCGAAGGTGGCGAAGGCGATCTCCTGGATCGACTTGCCCTCACCCGGCACGCCCCGGACCTTGAACGTTCCGCCCGCGAAATCAAGGTCGTCCTCGTTCGCCTCCAGCATGTGCGCGGCGATCCGGCGGGCCTTGGCGACCACCTTCTCGGCAGCCTTGACCACCGCGATGGCGCCGACCACCAGCGACCGGGACCCGTAGGTGTCCAGGCCCTTCGGTGAGGACTGGGTGTCACCGTGGATGATCTCGATGTCCTCGAACGGCACGCCCAGCTGGTCGGCCACGATCTGGCTCCAGGCCGTTTCATGTCCCTGGCCGTGCGCGCTGGCTCCGGTGACCACCTCTACCTTGCCGGTGGCCAGCACCCGGATGGCGGCGTTTTCCCAACCGCCGGCGGCATAATCCAGCGAACCGAGCACCCGGGACGGGGCCAGGCCGCACATCTCGGTGAAGGTCGAGATGCCCAGGCCAAGCTGTACCGGATCTTTGGACTCGCGACGCTGAGCTTGTTCGGCTCGCAGTTCATCCCAGCCGATCAGCTCCAGCGCCCGATCGGTGGCAGCCTCGTAGTTGCCGCTGTCGTAGGTCAGCCCGCACACCGAGGTGAACGGGAATTCCTCGTGTTTGATCCAGTTCTTGCGCCGCAACTCCATCGGATCCATACCGAGCTCATCAGCCAGCTCGGTCATGATCCGCTCGATTGCGAAGGTCGCCTCCGGCCGGCCGGCGCCTCGGTAGGCATCGGTCGGCGTCTTGTTCGTGAACACGCCCTCGCAGACGAAGCGATACGCCTGGAACTTGTAGATGCTGTTGTACATGAACGCGCCGAGCACCGGCACGCCCGGCGAGACCAGCCGCAGGTAGGCGCCCATGTCGGCGTAGAGGTGGACGTCCAAGCCGGTGACGGTGCCATCGCGCTGGGCGGTGATCGTGATGTCCTGGATCTGATCGCGACCGTGGTGGGCGCTCATCAGCGATTCCGACCGGGACTCGGTGTACTTGGCCGGCTTGCCGAGCTTGCGGGCGACCAGGGTGGTGATCACCTCTTCCGGGGTGACCTGCAGCTTGCCGCCGAAACCGCCACCGACGTCGGGAGCGATCACCCGCACCTTGTGCTCGGCAACGCCGAGGGTCAGCGCGAGCATGGTGCGCAGGATGTGTGGTACCTGGGTGGCCGACCACATGGTGAAGCCCTCGCCGATCGGCTGGACCACGGTCGAGCGGGGCTCCATGAACGCCGGGATCAGTCGCTGCTGGATGAACCGGCGCTTGACCGTCACCTCAGCCGCGCCGAGCACCTCATCGATCGGCGCGCCGGTGCCGGCCGCGCCGGACTCGAAGGCCCAGGTGTACGAGCGGTTGGAGCTGGTGTGGCCGTGCACCAGGTCAGCGCCGTCGGCGACCGCGGCCTCCATGTCGAGCACCACCGGCAGCGGTTCGTAGTCGATCTCGATCGCTTCCAGGGCGTCCTGCGCGCTGGCCTTGTCGCGGGCGACCACGACGGCCACTGCCTCGCCGACGTGGTTGACCTGGCTGACCGCCAGGCTCGGGTGGCCCGGGTTGACCATGTCCGGCGTGACCGGCCAGGCGCACGGGATTACCCCTTGGGTGTCGGCAAAATCCTGACCGGAGTAGGCAGCGATCACGCCGGGACGCGACAGCGCGCCCGAGACGTCGATGTTGCTGATCGTGGCGTGCGCCATCGGGCTGCGCAGGATCGCCAGGTGCACCATGCCCGGCAGCGTCATGTTGTCGGTCCAGGTGGTCCGACCGGTGATCAGGTGCTGGTCTTCCTTGCGCTTGCGCGCCTGCCCGATCTCAGGTGCCGGAGTGGTTGCCGGCCGGTCATCGGTGGCTGTCATGCGCTGGCCTCTCCGCTAGCGGCGCCGCCGGACATCGCCGCACCGGCGGCCTGCACGGCTGCGACGATGTTCTGGTAGCCGGTACACCGGCAGAGGTTTCCCTCGATGCCCTCGCGCACCTCGGCCTCGGAGGGGTTCGGGTTCTCCCGCAACAGGTCACATGCGGCCATCATCATGCCGGGCGTGCAGAAGCCGCATTGCAGCGCGTGCTTGTCGTGAAAGGCCTGCTGCACCGGGTGCAGGCTGCCATCGGCGTTGGCCAGTCCCTCGACCGTGACGACCTCGCCGCCATCGGTCTGCACGGCCAGCACCGAACAACTCTTGACGCTCTTGCCGTTGAGCAGCACCGTGCAGGCGCCACAGTTGCTGGTGTCGCAGCCGATCACGGTTCCGACCTTGCCGAGCCGTTCTCGCAGGTATTGCACCAGCAACAGCCGGGGTTCCACTTCGTCGGTGTAGCCGACTCCGTCCACGGTGACGTTCACCCGGGTCATAAGACCTCCAGCTTCGATGACACGTTTATTTCGTCGGCATCACAGGTTGTGTCGACAACCACAGCCAAGCCGTAATCCGGCCAACGCGCAACCCACAGTTCGGATAGCTGTGCCGCTCACCGAGCTGTCAGGCAGGCGCATCGACCACCTCGGTATGAATCGGTCCATCCGCCGTGCGCAACTGCACCCCGGTGCCGCCCCAGCGCGAGGCGATGATCTCCGCGGCAACCGAGATCGCGGTCTCCTCCGGGGTCCGGGCGCCGATGTCCAGCCCGATCGGCGCGTGCAGCCGCGCCAGCTCCGCTTCGGTCAGGCCGAGCTCGCGCAGCCTGGCCAGCCGGTCGTCGTGGGTACGCCGCGAACCCATCGCGCCGAGGTAGCCCAGCGGCATCCGCAACGCCACCTCCAGCAGCGGGACATCGAACTTCGGATCGTGGGTCAGCAAGCACACCACGGTTCGCTCGTCGATCTCGCCGCTGTCGCGGGCGCCGGCCAGGTAGCGGTGCGGCCAGTCCACCACCACCTCATCGACGTCAGGAAAGCGCTTGGCGGTAGCGAAGATCGGCCGGGCATCGCAAACGGTCACCCGGTAGCCGAGGAACGAGCCGATCCGGGCCACCGCCGAGGCGAAGTCGATCGCGCCGAAGACGATCATTCGGGGTCGCGGGGCGTAGCTGGCCACGAACACCCCGATGTCATCGACCCGGCGCTCACCGTCCACGCCGTAGCGCAGCACCCTGGTCCGGCCCTGCACCAGCAAGCCGCGCGCGTCGTCGCGGACCGCATCATCCAGGCGCTGCGAGCCGAGTCCGGCCTCAACCCGGTCGGCCCGCACGATCAGCCGGCGGCCGCGCAGCTCGGCATGCTCGGCCGGCACGTCGACCACGGTCGCCACCGCGACCGGCCGGCCGGCCCGGATGTCAGCGATCACCTCACCCAGTTCGGGAAAGCTGTCCCGGCTGACCCGCTCGACGAAGATGTCGATGATCCCGCCGCAGGTCAGCCCGACGGTGAAGGCATCGTCGTCGCTGACCCCGTAGCGCTGCAGGGTGGCCGGCTCCCCGTCGCGGATCCCGGTGGCCAGCTCGTAGACGGCCCCCTCGACACAGCCGCCGGACACGCTGCCGGTCGCGCTGCCATCCGGGCCGATCAGCATGGCAGCACCCGGTTGGCGAGGCGCCGAACTCCAGGTCGCGACCACCGTGCCGATCCCGACCTCGGCGCCGGACTGCCACCATTGATCGAGTTGATCCATCACGTCACGCATGCGAGATGACCTCCACCAGCTGTTCCAGTGCCGCGAAACTATGCCCCGCGACCAGGGTGTCGATATGGGCCAGGGCAGCCAGCATGCCGCCGGTCACCGGCTCGAAGCCAGCCCGGCCCTTGTGCGGGTTGACCCAGACCACCGCGTGCGCCAACCGGGCCAGCCGGGCCAGCTGGTTGCCGAGCTCAGCCGGATCACCGCGTTCCCAGCCGTCCGAGCACAACACCACGATCGAGCCTCGGGCCAGCCCCCGCTGTCCCCACAGGTCCAGAAAGGCCTTCACCGCGTCACCCAGCCGGGTGCCACCGCTCCAGTCCGGCACCGCTCTGCCGGCCGCGGCCAGCGCCTGGTCCGGGTCTCGCAATCGAAGCTCGCGGGTCACCCTGGTCAGCCGGGTTCCGATCGTGAAGACCTCGGTGCTGTGCGGCGCGCACCGGGTCGCGGCGTGCGCGAACCGCAGCAACGAGTCGGAATAGGGCGCCATCGAGCCGCTGATGTCGATCAGCAAGACCAGCCGGCGCGGCTTGCTGCGGTGTTGCTGCCGGTGCAGCCGGGACGCCTCGCCGCCGGCGCGCAGCATCTGGCGCACCGTCCGGTCCAGGTCCACCCGGCCGCGATTTGCCGGGCTGAACCGCTGCGACCGGCGACCGGTCACCCGGGGTGCCAGCAGCGCGAACAGCCTGCGCAGCTGCTCGCGCTCGGCCGGTTCCAGCGCGCTGACGTCCTTGTGCCGCAGCACCTCATGCCGGCTGGCCTGCACCGCGAAGCTCGGCTGGTCGGCCGGCGGTTGCTCGCCGGTGCCAGCATCGGTCACCTCGAACGGCGCCGCCCGCAGCACCCGAGGCGGGGTCGAGGTGCTCCGGCCGTTGGTCCCGGCCCGGCCGCCGAAGTACAGGGCGAAGGCCGCGTCGTAGCGGATCAGGTCCTCCGGATCGGCGCACAGGGTCAGCCGGCCGGCCCAGTACACCTGGTTCGGATCGAGCACGTCGAGGTGCTCCAGCGCTGACATGGTGGCCAGCAACCGATCCGGGCTGGCCGGTACCCCGGCATGGCGCAGGGTACGGGCGAAACCGACCAGGACGTCGGTGAAGTCCCGCGCCTCGATCGTCCCGGCAGGCCTCATCCGGCCAGCTCGGCCAGCACCGTGTCGCGAATCCGGGCGGCATCCTCCTGGTACTTCAGCACCGCGCCGAGGGTGGCCGCGGCCCGGTCCGGATCCAGCGATTCGGCGCCCAGCAGGTGCAGCGCCTGCGCCCAGTCGATCGACTCGGCGACCCCGGGCGGCTTGAGCAGGTCGGCCTCGCGCATCCGCCGCACCGCAGCGGCCACCTCGCGGGCCAGCCGCTCGGTGATCTGGGGGAGTCGCTCGCGCAGGATCGCCACCTCGCGATCGAAGGACGGGTGGGCCACCCAGTGGTACAGGCAACGTCGCTTGAGCGCGTCGTGCACCTCGCGGGTCCGGTTCGAGGTGAGTACCACCAGCGGCGGCACCTCGGCCCGGATCGTGCCGAGCTCGGGAATGGTCACCGCGTTGTCGGACAGCACCTCGAGCAGGAACGCCTCGAACTCGTCGTCGGCCCGGTCGATCTCGTCGATCAGCAGCACCGACGGGCTGTGCTCGATGGCTCGCAGGATCGGCCGGCTGATCAAGAATCGCCTGCTGTACAACGACTTTTCCAGTTCGTCGGGATTGCTCACGCCGGCGGTCTCGGCGGCCCGCAGGTGCAGGATCTGCCGGGCGAAGTCCCAGTCGTAGAGCGCCTGGGCGGCGTCGATGCCCTCGTAGCACTGCAACCGCACCAGCTCGGCGCCGGTCACCTCAGCCAGCGCGTGCGCCAGGCTGGTCTTGCCGACCCCGGCATCGCCTTCCAGGAACAGCGGCCGGTGCATTCGCATCGCCAGGTAGCTCGCGGTGGCCAGTCCCTCATCAGGCAGGTAGCCGGTTTCGCGCAGGGCATCGGCCAGCTGGCCAGGGTCGGTGGACTGCGGATCAACGGTCGCCATCCGTCCAGGATGGCCTGCCGCCAGCCGGTCCGCCACGCCGGTAGCCGACCCGCGCGTGGACAGCCGGTGGCCGCCGGCCGCTACGGTAGCTGGATGGAGCCGGTATACACGCCCGTCCTCGCCGTCGCCCGGACGCTGTTCGCGGTGCAGGGGCTGCGTTTCACGATCACCGGGGCGGCCAACGTCCCGCGCGCCGGCGGTGCGGTGATGGTGATCAACCACACCGGCTACTTCGACTTCGCCTACGCCGGCCTGGCCGCCCGCCCTTCCGGGCGGCTGGTTCGCTTCATGGCCAAGGACGAGGTGTTCCGGCACTCGATCAGCGGCCCGCTGATGCGCGGAATGCACCATATTCCGGTCGATCGGGACGCCGGCGCGGCCTCGTTCCGGGCGGCCATCAAGGCATTGCGGGACGGCGAGGTAGTCGGCGTCTTTCCAGAAGCGACCATCTCGCGGTCCTTCGAGCTCAAGGAGTTCAAGACCGGCGCGATCCGGATGGCGGTCTCGGCCGGCGTCCCGCTGCTGCCCACCGTGATCTGGGGTTCCCAGCGGGTCTGGACGAAGGATCACCCGAAGCGGCTGGGACGGACCCGGATCCCGATCGTGCTCAGCGTCGGCGAGCCGATCATGGCCGGCCGCCGCGATGACGTCGAGCAGGTCAGCGCCGACTTGCGGGCCAGGATGACCGACCTGCTGCACTCGGCCCAGGCCGGCTACCCGGCGCTGACCGGGCCCGACCTGGCATTCCTGCCAGCCCGGCTGGGCGGCACCGCGCCCACCCCGGAACGGGCCGCCGAACTGGACGCCGAGGAGGCAGCTGCCCGGGCCGCCCGACGGGCCGAGCGGGACTGAGCGGCGTGCTAGTCAGGATCGTCCAGCTACGGGAGCGGATTCGGCACCGCACCCAGCTGATCGCGATCGGTCAGCAGCTCGCGGTGCTGCTGTTGCTGGTGCTCGTCCCGGTGGGCTCGGGCATCGGCGCGCTGCTGGTCGCGCCACCGGCCCGGGTCTCCGATGTCGGGTTGGACGGGCTGGCGGTGTCGGTCGGGCTGCATTTCGGCAGCAACACCACCGAGGTCAACGCCTCGCTGCTCGGCGGCCTGCGCAGCACCGGGCCGAAGGTGCTCGGCAAGCACATCGGGCTGACCATCCGTCCCGAGGCTGCCAACCTGACCCTGTTCGATGCCAAGGGCGCGCTGGACCCGGCCACCATCGACGTGGCCGGTCACCTGTTCGCCGATCCGCAGGCGCAGCAAGCCGAACTGAATCGGTTGACCGGCGCGGTGATTCGCTACTACGGCCTGGTCGGCCTGGGCACCTGCTATCTGGTGGCAATGCTGGAGATCCTCGGTTACTGGTACCTGAAATTCCGGCGCCGGCAACGGGTCCGAAGCGAGGGCGGTGGCCATCGGGGGCCGGCCACGATCTATCGCTACGACTCCGTGCTGGTCCGTTCGGTGGCCGCGCTGGTGGCGCTGATCGCGTTGCTGCCGGCCGGTTACGCGATCTCGCCGCTTTCGAACCGGACGGTGCCGGTGGTGCCCGATCAGGCGCTGTCGGGCACCTTCCTGGCCGACTGGCAGCTCACCGGCCCGTTCAGCTACCTGGTCCGCCAGGCGGTGGCCACGGTGGACTCGCTCGGTCGCAGCGAGCAGCGCTTCTACGACGATGTCGAGATCAACATCAATCGAGAATATGCCGCACGCTTCGGTGAAAGCGATGCTCAGCAGACCGACGACCTGATCCGGGTGATGGTGCTGGACGACCTGCAGGGCACTAGCGGCATGGCCCGCACGGTCGGCCAGGCAGCCCAGTACCTGCATGCCAGCGCGATCATCAACCTGGGCGACCTGACCGCGACCGGCACCGTGCAAGAGGCTTACCTGTCCTACCTGAAGAGTTACACGGTCGGGGTGCTCAGCCACTACGCCGGCAACATCCCGGTGTTCACCTCGCTGGGCCGCCACGACACACCGGCGGTGAAGTCCTATGCCCGCAAGCTGCACATCACGGTTGCCGACGGCATGGTGCAGAAGGTGGCCGGGCTGTCGATGATCGGGGTGAACAGCCCATACCTGGTGAACTTCGGCCAGGCGGCCCGGCTGATCGACCCGGCCGTGACCTCGGCGAGCGTGGCCGCCGGCCTGCGCAGCACCGCCTGCGACCAGCACCCGCTGGCGGTGTTTACCCACGACAAGGAATTGCTCGACGATGTGGTCGATTCCGGCTGCGTGCCGCTGGTGATCGGCGGCCACGATTACGTCG
>JBDSAN010000078.1:0-11625 GCA_039922115.1 Jatrophihabitantaceae bacterium | reverse complement strand
GGCAGGTGCTCGGCTACCGGGCCGGCTTCGAAGCCGGCCAGCTCATCGACGATTACCGGCGCCGGGCCCGCCGGGCCCGCAAGGTGGTCGAGGCGGTGTTCTACGACCCGTCCGACTGAGCCGGCGGCCTGGTCGGTGCCTCGACGAAGGCGCTGCGGCCCGAGATCAGGAACTGCACCGCGACCCCGGCCAGGAAGACCACCAGGCCGGCCACCGCGTCGATGATGAAGTGGTTGGCGGTGCCGACGATGACCAGCAGCGTCCAGACCGGGTAGAGCATGCCCAGCAGCCGCACCCATGGCCGCCGCGCGCACAGGAAGATCGACACTCCGCACCACAGCGCCCAGCCGATGTGCAGGCTCGGCATCGCGGCGAACTGGTTGGAGTGCTCGGCCACCTTCGGGTCGGCCAGCGAACCCCAGGTGTGGAACTTCAGCAGGGTGTCGATGTAGCCGTACTGGGGCAGCAGTCGCGGCGGTGCCAGCGGGTACAGGTAGAAGCCGGCCAGCGCGAGCAGCGAGGTCGCGAACAGCACCGTCCGAGCGCCCCGGTAGATCCGCGGGTGGGCTCGGAACAGCCAGATCAGGCAACCGATCGTGACCACGAAATGCAGGGTGGCGTAATAGTAATCCATCACCTGGGCCAGCGCTTCGTGGTTGGCGACGTAGGAGTTCAGCGAGCGCTCGAAGTTCAGGTGCAGCGCGTCCTGCAGGTGCTGGATGCTGCGGCCGTGCCGCATCGCGATGCTTTCCTGCTGCGGCACCAGGTTGCGCACTTCGCTGTAGAGCCAGTAGCAGAAGCCGATGATCGCCACTTCCTGCCACCAGCGCGGCTGGCGATGATGTAGCCATCGATCCGGAAACAGCCCGGTGAACCGGCGCCGACCGGAACGGGCTGTGCTGTTGGCGGCAGCAGTAGCGGTGGTCGGCACCAGGGAATTCTCTCATCTCGCCGGCTGGGCAGGCATCCGGCTCGCTGCTCAGCTGCTGGTCGGCAGCGGGGTGCTCAGGTTGGCCAGGACGACCTGGGCGCCTGCGCTCAGGCCGGACTTGATCTGCGTCCGGTCGGTGCCGACCGCCCCGATGGTGACTCGGGTCAGTACCGGCTTGCCTTTGCTGAGGACCGTGACCGTGCTGAGCTGGCCGATGGTGCGCACGGCCGAGCTGGGCACGGTGAGCACGTTGTTGACCGATGAAACCGAGATCTGCACGGACGCTCCGCTGCCGTCATAGAGGTGTGCCGCGCTCGGCGCCAGCATGATCGTGACCGGGTAGCTGGTGGTGGTGCCGGTCGTGGTGTTCAGGATGCCGACCGCCGACACGGTGCCGGTGAGCGCGCTGCTGATGCCGTCCACCCGGACGCTGGCCCGGTCGCCGACCTTGATCGAGTCGACGTCGGCGAGCGCGACCGTGGTGGTGACCGACTCCTGGCCGGAGCCGATGACGGTGATCGTCGCGCTGCTCGATCCGGCACTGACCGAATGGCCGGCGACCAGGCTGATCGCGGCGACGGTGCCGGCCAGCGGGCTGGTTAGCTGGGCTTCGGCCACGTTCTGCTGGGCCACGGCCAGCTCGGCCTGGGCCGCGTCGATCTGGGACTGGTCGGCGGCCAACTGCTGTGCCGAGGCTGGGCCGCTGGAGCCGCGGGCACCAGCGCTGGTGCTACCCGACAGGCCGCTGCCAGTTCGGCTGGTTGAGCCGGTGCCGGTCGAGGTTCCGGTGCCGGACGTGCCAGACCCAGCCTTGCTGGAACCGCTGGTGGTGCCGCTACCGGCAGCTCCGCTGCCGCTGCCGGTGGCCTTGCTGGCTGCGAGCGCGGCTTGGACGGCTTTGTCGAGGCTGGCCTCGGCGCGGTTGCGAGCGTCCTCGTCAGTGGTGGTCCTGGCCTTGTTCGGGGCCTTGGCAATCGCGTCCAGGCAGCCGGCAACCCCGCTGCCGCCACCGGCCCCGCCACCGCCACCAGGACCGGGGGAGCCGGACGGGCTGGCCGAACCGGTCGGAAAGCCGGTGCGCGCCAGCTGGCCCGCGGTACTGCCCGTCGCGGAGGCGGTGGCCGTTGCCGTGTCCGACGAGCTTGCGGTCGGGCTGCTGGACGGGTTGGCCGAGCTGCTCGTTGGCGGCAGCTGGCTGAGGTCGGCCTGGCACAGCGCGAGCGCGTCCTCGGCTGCGCTCAGGTCGGCGTCGAGGCGTTGCTGGGCTCGCACCAGCTGCTGCTGGGCCTGGCTGATCGCGGTCGAACCGCCGCCCCGGCTGCCGGCCGAGCCGCCGGTGGCGCCGCCGCGTCCGGTCGAGCCTGACCCGTTGACCGGCGGCGCGCTGGCTGGCGCGCTGGTCGTGGTCCGCACCGCCGAGCTCGGCTGGCTGGTCGTGCTGCTGGTGCTGGTCGACGCGGACGCGGCGCTGGTCTGGCTGGCCTCGTCGGAGGCAAGTGACTGCTGGTCAGCAGCCAACACCGCGGTTGCGGAGGTCACCTGCTGTTGCAGGTCGGTGGTGGACAGGCTGGCCAGCAGCTGGCCGGCGCTGACCCGCTCGCCGACCGTGGCCGGCACCGAGGCGACCGTGCCGGCGACCGGAAAGGCCAGTACCGCCCGGTTGACCGCCGCGACCGTGCCGACCGAGGCCAGCGTCTGGTCGACCGAGGCCATGCTGGCTGTTGCCAGCCGGTATTGCGGGCCGGACGAGCCGCTCATAGCCAGCGCCACGCCACCTCCGCCGAGCACGAGAACCAGCCCGCCGGCCAGGCCGGCGGCCAGTCGCGGCCGGCTGCCGAACGGGGTCACCCTGGTTGCCACCTCAGGCTCCGGTTGCCGAGCCACTCGGCCGGGGCCGCCGACCGAAGCCGGTGCTGCAGCCGTTCGGCCCGGCGGTGCTGAGCGCGATCCGGGTGGCAGCAACCGCGCCGGTGCTGTTGGCCGAACCGGTCGCGCTCACGCACTGGCCGACCTTGAGCGCGGTCGAGTTCACCTGGACGGTCTCGGTGTAGCTGGTGCTGGCGGTCAGGGTGATCGTGTCGGTGCTGCTCGGCCGGCTGCCCCGAGCGGCCACCAGCACCTGCATCGTGCTGCCGGACAGCTGGCTGAGCTTGCCGCTCGCGACCCCGCCAAAGCCAGCACCGCCACCGAAGCCACCGCCCGTGCCCGCCCCGCCCGTGCCGGACCCGCCCGAGCCGGACGGTCGGGCTCCGGTCGGGAAGCCGCTGCCTGCCGGCCGGCCGGTGCCGCCGCGGCCACCGAAGCCGGCCGCGCAGCTGCCGTTGACGGCCGGCGCGATGGTCACGGTTGCCGCGCTGAAGCTGGTCAGCGGCCCGCTGCTCGGTGCGGGGCTGGCCGAGCTGCCCGTGGTCCGGGCGCTGATCGCGGTGACGCACTCACCGACCGCGAGCGCGGTCGCGCTGACCGTCCTGGTCTGGCTGAACGCGGTCTTGCTGGTGAAGTTGACCGTCACCTGGCCGGTGTTGGGATCCTGCACCTCGATGCTCGAACCCGAGATCGCGGCCGCCACCCCGAAGGCTGCCGGTGCCGGCCCGCCGGCTCCGCGGCCGCCGGCGGCACCGGAGGCAATCGGCGGGATCGACGGCGTGCTCGCGGCCGGCTTGGATCCGCCGCAGCCGGCCAAGCCGGCCGCCATCAGTAGCGCCGAACCGGCGACCAGGCCGGCTCGCCACGGCACCGGCAATCGGGTGGGGCTCATGGGGGATCCTCCAGCGTGGGTCGACCGACGGGTGTTACCTGGTTCTGACATGGCTCAGCTCACTCGCTTCTTAGCGCGTCGATCGGGGCGAGCCTGGCGGCTCGTCCGGCCGGATAGGTACCGAAAACAAGGCCGATCGCGACCGCTACCACGATCGCCACCGAGATCGCGGTCGGCGAGATCGCGATCGGGTCGCTGACAAAATGTGGGACGATCACCGCGGCGGCCACGCCGAGGCCGACCCCGAGCAGGCCGCCGGCAACACCGAGCAGCGAGGCTTCCACCATGAACTGCCGCCGGATCACCGCCGGCCTGGCGCCGAGCGCCTTGCGCAAGCCGATCTCGCGGGTGCGCTCGGTGACCGAGACCAGCATGATGTTCATGACGCCGATTCCGCCTACCAGCAATGACAATGCGGCGATGCCGGCAAGCAGGATGGTGAGCGTCTTGCTGACCGAGGTCGCGGTGGCCAGCAGCGATTGCTGAGCGGTGATGGTGAAATCGGCCGCTCCGGCCGCCAGGTGATGCCGGTTCAGCAGGACGTTGCTGGCCTCCTGATAGGCGGCCGACAGGGTGGACGACGAGCTGGCTTCGAGGTAGATCGACTGCACGGAGTTGCGGGTGGCACCACCGAAGATCCGGGTGGTCGCGGTGCTGAGTGGCACGATCGCCTGGTCGTCCAGATTGGTCGTGGACGATGAACCGGCGGACTTCAGCACGCCGATCACGGTGTATGGCGTGTTCGAGATGGTCACGCTCTGGCCGACCGGATCGGCGAAGCCGAACAGCTCGGTGGCGGTCGTCGGGCCGAGCACGGTGACCGCCGAACTGCTCGCATCATCGGCGCTGGTGATGAACCGGCCGGCGCTCAGGCTGCGCGCGCGGACCGACAGCCAGTCCGCGGTGGTGCCGACCACCGAGGTGGTCCAGTTCGTGCTGCCGGCGGTCAGCGACTCCGATCGGGCAGTAGTGGGCGCGACCGCGGCGATGTCGGGTGCGGTGACCGGTGCGGCCAGCGCGGTAGCGTCCTGCACGGTCAGGGTGGACGAGCTGCCCAGCCCGCCCCGAATGCCGCCGGTGGTAGAACTGCCTGGTGAAACAAGCAGAAGGTTGCTGCCCAGCGCGTCGATCTGCGAGCTCACCTTGTGCTGGGCGCCCTCGCCCAGGCCCACCGTGAGCACCACCGCCGCGATACCGATCAGGATGCCCAGGGTGGTCAGGCCGGAGCGCAGCCGGTGCGAGCGGATCGCGTCCCAGCCGGTCCGGAAGGTGTCCAGCCAGCTCACGTCGGCCCTGCCGTCATCGCCAGCGAGTCCGACTGCACTTGCCCGTCCCGGAACCGCACCACCCGCTTGGCCTGCTCGGCGACATCGGGCTCGTGGGTGATCAACACGATCGTCCGGCCCTGCTCGTGCAGTTGCTCGAACAGCGCCAACATCTCGGTGGTCGCGGTGGAATCCAGGTTGCCGGTCGGCTCATCGGCCAGGATCAGCGCCGGATCGCTGACCAGCGCCCGGGCGACAGCCACCCGTTGCTGCTGGCCACCGAACAGCTCGCCGGGCCGGTGCTCGACCCGATCGGCCAGTCCAACCCTGGCCAGCGCCTCCAGGGCCCGATCGCGCCGCTCGTCGCGCCCAATTCCTGCGTAGGTCAAAGGTAATTCGACGTTGCGCCAGGCGCTCAGCGAGGGCAGCAGGTTGAACTGCTGGAACACGAAGCCGACCCGGCGATTGCGGATCTCGGCCAGCTGGGCCTCCGACAGCGCGCTGACGTCCTCACCGGCGAGCAGGTAGCGGCCGCTGCTCGGCACGTCCAGGCAGCCGATGATGTGCATCAGGGTCGACTTGCCCGAGCCGGATGGCCCCATGATCGCAACGTATTCGCCCTCGTCGATGCGCAGGCTGACCCCGCGCAGCGCGGCAACCGACAGGCTGCCGGTGCGATAGATCTTGCTGACCTCGGCCAGTTCGATGACCGGCGACTGCTCGGTGTAGTCGTGCTCGACGATCATCTCAGCCGCCACCGGTGCCGCGGCCGCCGCCGGTGAAGCCACCACCACCACCGAGCCCAGCGCCGCCGCCCAGCCCAGCGCCGCCGCCCAGCCCACCGCCCCCGGTGAAGCCGCCACCACCACCGAGCCCACCGCCGCCGAAACCAGTCCGGCCGGTCCGACCGCCGGTTCCGGTACCGGTGCCGCCGGTGCGGGTGACCGCTCGCGGAATCTGGACCACGACCTGGGTTCCGGCGGTCAGGCCGGCAGCGATCTGAGTGGTCCCGGCTGAGGAAAGGCCGACGGTCACCGCGTGCGCGACCTGCTTGCCGCCGGACAGCTCATACACCACGCTCTGCCCGTTGACCACCTTGACGGCGGCGCTGGGCACGGTCAGAACATTGCTGAGCTGCTTGTAGATCATGCTCACGGTGGCGGTCGCACCGGCGTGCAGGCCGGCCGGTGACCCGGTCACCTTCACCACCACCGGGTAGCTTGCAACCCCGCTGGTGCTTTGTGCGATCAGGCCGATTGAGCTGACCGTGCCGAAGACCTGCGCGGACCCGCCCGAGCTGCCGAGCTGGGCCTGGTCACCGACCGCGAGCAGGCCCACCTGGGTGTCGTCGACGCTGGCGTTCACGATCCAGGAATCGGTGCTGATCACGGTAAATTGGCCACTGGAGCTAGCCGACGAGCTGCTGCTGGTCGCCGCGCCCGCACCTGAACCGCCGCCCGCGCCGCCCCCGCCTGCTGAGCCGGCGCCTGACGAGCTGGAACCAGTCGAGCTGGAACCGGCCGAGCCGCTGACCTGCTGGCCGACCGCGAGGTTCACGGTGGCCACCACGCCGCTGATCGGCGAGGTCAGGCTGGCCTCGGACAGCGCGCTCTGCGCCGAGCTGAGCTGGCCCTGGGCCGCGCTGACCGAGGCGTTGTCAGCGGCCAGCTGGGTGGCCGTTGCGGCTGCCGAGGTATCGGCCGCGAGCTTGGCCTGATCGCTGGCCAGCTGCGCCTGTGCTTGGGCCAGACTGGCCTTGAGCGCAGCTGAATCGACGGTGGCCAGCACCGCGCCGGCCGTCACCTTCTGGCCGGCCGTTACCTTGACGCTGGTGACCCGGCCGGACACCGAGAAGCTGAGCACGTCCTGCACGGCTGGTTCGATGGTCCCGGTGGAGCTGAGCGCCTGCCGGATGGTGCCGGTGCTTGCCGCGACCAGCCGATAGCTCGGCGCCGCAGCGGCGCTTGAGCCCCGGCCGTTCCACCAGAACACCCCGCCGCCGACGACCAGGATCAGCACCGCGACCGTGCCCGCACTGACCCACGGTCGGGTGCGGAGCACTCGCTTCAGCGAAGGCATTGGCCTGTGACTCCCGTTCGCCGTGCAACGCCGGGGATACCGGGCACCCGGGACGGAGATGTCCAGGCGCGCAGCTGAGAATCCGGTCTTCGGCTGAGCGTGAATCCGCAATCTGCTGTGAGTTGATCCTTAGCTTGCTGGCAATAGACTGTGTCGGCTCAGCGCCCGCTCGGCCGGACGAACGGGAAGGCCAGCGTCTGCCGGATCGGGGCGCCGAGCAGCATCATCACCAGCCGGTCCACGCCGAGGCCGAGCCCGCCGGTGGGCGGCATTGCGTACTCCAGCGCGGCCAGGAACGCCTCGTCCACCTGCATCGCCTCGACGTCACCGTCAGAGGCGCGCAACGACTGCTCGACCAGCCGGTTGCGCTGATCGACCGGGTCGATCAGCTCGGAGTAGGCGGTGCCGATCTCGACCCCGAAGGCGACCAGATCCCAGCGCTCGGCCAGCCGTGGGTCGGACCGGTGACAGCGGGTCAGCGGTGAGGATTCGACTGGAAAATCAAGGTAGAAGGTCGGCTGCACGGTCTGCTTCTCGACCAGCGCCTCGTAGAGCTCGGTGACCAGCCGGCCGGCCGTCGGATCTGGTGGCAGCCGGATACCGTGCTGGCGGCACAGCGCGGTCAGCTCGGCCAGTTCGGTGTCGGCGGTGATCTGTTGCCCGGCTGCCCGCGACACCGCCTCGTGCACCGTCAGCGATGGCCACGGCCCGGACAGGTCGACATCCTCGACGCCGTCCGCGCCGGGCCGGCGGGCGATCGGCGCCCCGTGGACCGCGACCGCGACGTCCAGGATCAGCTGCCGGGTCAGGCTGCGCATATCGAGGTAGTCGGCGTAGGCCTGGTATGCCTCCAGCGAGGTGAACTCCGGATTGTGGGTGGAATCAGCCCCCTCATTGCGGAAGTTGCGGTTCAGCTCGAAGACCCGGCGCATGCCGCCGACGCACAGCCGCTTCAGGTACAGCTCGGGTGCGATGCGCAAGTAGAGGGTGGCGTCGTAGGCGTTGATGTGAGTCGTGAACGGCCGGGCGTTGGCGCCGCCGTGCACGGCCTGCAGCATCGGTGTCTCGACCTCGAGAAACTCCCGACGTCCCAGCGACTGGCGCAATTCGCGGACCGCCTGGCTGCGCTTGGTGAGCACGTCCAGCGCTTCCGGATTGACGATCAGGTCAACGTGCCGTTGCCGGACCCGGGCATCCGGGTCGGCGAAGCCGGCATGCGCGTCCGGCAGCGGGCGCAGGCACTTGGCTGCCATCTGCCAGCCGGTGGCCTGCACCGACAGCTCACCGGAGCGGCTGCTGATCACCTCGCCGGTCACGCTCAGGTAGTCACCGAGATCCACAGTCGAGCGCAGCAGCCGGTGCTCGGCGGCGCCCAGGCAGTCGCTGCTCAGCATCGCCTGGACGCTGGCCGGGCCGTCCTGCAGCACCGCGAAGCTGAGCCCGCCGAAGTCGCGCAGGGCACGCACCCGGCCTGCTACCGATACCGTCACCCCGGTTCGGCCGCCGGCCGGCAGGTCCTGGAATTGACAGGTAATCTCGGCGATTTCTCGATCGCGGGGGACGCCCACCGGGTAGCCGACCCGGCCAGCCTCGGCTAGCCGAGCGAGCTTGTCGAGTCGAACCTGCTGCTGCTGGGACAGCCGCCGGACCGGCCGGGCCGGCCGGCGAGCGGCCGCCTCGACCGCCAGCACCGCGGCATCGAAGTCGAGCCGGTGGCCCTCGAAGGTGACCGGCCCGTCCATCGCCCGCTCGCGGGGCCCACCCAGCGTCGGCAGGAATCCCTCGGCGGCGCCGGCCGCCAGCGCGACCCGGGTCAGGGTCAGCGAGGAGTCGTAACACAGGTAGCGCGGCGTCCAACTGGGCAGGTAGCGAGCGTTGGACCGGTACAGGCTCTCGATCTGCCAGAACCGGGACGCGTAGGTGAGTACCCGGCTGCCGAGCCGAACCAGCGGTCCGGCGCCGACTCGTTCGGCGGCGCTGAACACGCCACGAAACATTGCGAAGTTCAGCGAGATCTGGCGCACGCCCAACTCGTCGCGGGCGACCGAAACCAGTTCGGCGACCATCGCCTCGATCAGCCCGTTCTCGGCCTGCCGGCTGCGCCGCATCAGGTCCAGCGACAGCCCGCGCCGTCCCCACGGCACCATCGACAGCAGCCCGTGCAATTCACCATCGGCGGTACGGGCCAGCACCGCCACGCAGTTGTGGTCGGCGGGATGCCCGAGCCGACCCAGCGCCATCGAGAAGCCGCGCTCGGTCTCGTCCCCGCGCCAGTCCTCGGCCCGCCGTTCCATCTCGGCCAGCTGGACCGGTGTCAGGTCCCCGTGCCGGTGCACGGTGATGGTGTAGCCGGCCCGCTGTGCCCGGCGCACCGCGCGCCGGACCGGTTGCATGGTCGGGCCCTCGATGGTGAAGGTGTCGACATCGATGATCGCCTCGTCGCCGATCGCCAGTGCCTTCAGCCCGGCCGCGACGTAGGCCTTGGCGCCGGCCTCGCTGGCCGAGAGCACCGCTGGGAACCAGCCGAACGAGCGCGCTTCGGCCAACCACGCCGCGATCGCCTCCGGCCAGGCCGACATCGGCCCGATCGGGTCGGCGCTGGCCAGGCTCACATTGGCCAGCACCCGGTAGGTGACCGCTGCCGTCCGATCCGGGGTCAGCACCGCCGACTTGTCATGCCGGGTGGCGAAGTAGCCCAGCGAGTCGTGCTCACCGTGCTGGAGCAGCAACCGGCGGATATCAAGCTCGTCCT
Organism: Jatrophihabitantaceae bacterium; assembly: GCA_039922115.1. Classification (GTDB taxonomy): domain Bacteria; phylum Actinomycetota; class Actinomycetes; order Mycobacteriales; family Jatrophihabitantaceae; genus Jatrophihabitans_A. The sequence continues at coordinate 1,840 of JBDSAN010000078.1, read as the reverse complement.
GCGAGGTCAGGTAAGCCTTCGCGCGGGCCGAGCGCAGAAAGATCAGCGCCGCCGAGACCAGCGCGAGCGCGGACAGCAGGCCCGCCAGGGCGGCGATCCAGTGATGGCCATGCTGGCCGGTCCAGCCGACCTCGGTGCTGGCCGGTTCCAGCCCGAGCGCCACCCGGACGGCCCAGGCGAACTTGTGCCCGGGCCCAATCAGCCTGCCCGGAAAGGTCAGGGTTAGCACGATCGAGACCGTGATCGAGATCGCGATGCCGGCGACCAGCACCCCGAGCGCCAGCCAGCGGGCACCCGGTTCCAGCCGGGACCGGAACGCTGATCGGCTACGCCAGAGCAGGATGACCAGTGCCACGGTCAGTGCCGCGTTCACGGCCAGCTCGGCGCCATTGAGCAGGTTGAGGTCGCGGGCATCGTTGTGGTTGATCAGCACCGCGCTGACCACTACCAGCAGGTAGATGGCGGCCAGGGTCTGGAAGGCCAGCAGCAGCCACCAGGCGAACCGGATCCGGCGCCGGACCGCGCCGCCGATCACGAACAGCAGGACGATCGAGAACAGGCTGGGACCGACCGGCAGGTTGACCAGTCCGAACAGGTCATCGATCCGGCGCGCCCAGCGCACCGGACGCAGCAGCAGGCTGAGCAGCGACCAGAAGCCGCCGAGCACGATCACCCGGCCGCATAGCGCAGCGAAATCGTGGCGCCAGCCGGTCAACGCCTCACCTGTCGGATCCGCCGTCCGGGTGGGGTTTGCCGCCGGGGCCCGATCCTCGACGGCCGCGTTCACTGCCAAGCTGGTCCTCCGCTGCGCTCCGGACGGCAGTCAGCCGCACGTCCCCGACTGCCTCCGCGTGATGTGATGGCTGCGGAGACAGTTAGGACGCTACCCGGCAGCAACGGACGGATCGGCCGGACCGCCCCGCATGAATGACCGGGGCGGTAGGCGCCCAGCGCTGCCGATCCCGCTTGCCAAGCCCCATCAGTTTCGTGGCGTCCGAAATAGTATTAAAGGGGTTGGATGCCGGAAATAATCCGATGCCGGTCGAGGTCCAATTAACCGGACACCTGTAGGTGACCGCAGGTTTATACCCGTGCTGGTTAGGCCAGAAATATGAATCATATCTACGTAGGTAAAGCTGGCTACGATTTCTTGACACTGCCGCCGGGGTGTGACTTGCTAAGCAGTGGCTATCGTCGCTGATCGATCATTTATGACGGCGTCGATATTGATCACACGTTGCCCTCGCCGCCTTGTAGGAGTTCACATGATGAAATTCGCCAGGAAGTTCACCGACCTCGCCATCGAGGGCAAAAAGGCGCGCCGATACGATGAATTCTCACGCAAGTCCCGGCTGGGGGACTTCAAGGAGTACGCGAGCCTGGCGGCTCGCTACCTTGCCGAAGGCGGCTCCGTCCTAGACGTGGCGACGGGTCCGGGATACTTCTGCACCGAGTTGGCCAAGCTGAGCACCTTCAAGATCGTCGGAGTCGATATCAGCAATGACTTGGTAGCGATTGCTCGCGCAAACGCTCGAGAAACTGGCGCGGCGGTCGATTTCCAGCAGGCCAACGCATCCGCGATGCGGTTTCCTGACGGAACTTTCGATCTTGTCTTCTGCTCGTGGGCAATCAAGAATTTCAGAGAGCCGGCGGCAGTCCTGAACGAGGTGTATCGCGTATTGAAACAAGGGGGGACGGCACTCATAATCGATTTGAACGGCGATGCTACCGGCCAAGATTGGCAGAGCTATGCGTCAGGCCGGGACCTCAAAGGAGTCAATGCGTTGTCAATGAGGCTCGCCTTCAGGATCCAGCAGGGCGGCGCCTACACGAGGGATCA
>JBDSAN010000077.1:0-2666 GCA_039922115.1 Jatrophihabitantaceae bacterium | reverse complement strand
CCGCAACGCAGCCAGCGTCAGCGGGTCGAACTCCGAGTCGGACGGCTGCACGGCCGGACCTCTTCGCGTGTCAGGCCTGCCGTATCGGTGACACTGACCACAGCTCAGGAACCGGACCAGGGATCGGACCGACTTGCCTGCCATGACCTGCGACCGCTACCGCGAGGCTGCCTCGGCGCGGCTGGATGGTGAACCCATCGCGATGTCGGCCACCGCGCTGGAACACCACCTGAGCGCCTGTGCTGATTGTGCCGGATGGTTGGCCGATGCCGAGAGGGCCAGTCGTGCCTTTCGGGTGAGCGGGCTGACCGCGCCGGACCTGAGTGCCGAGATCCTGCGCGAGGTGGTGCTGCCGGCCGGCAAGCTCGCCCGGCGCCGCCAGCTGTTGCGGACCGGCCTGTTCGCGGTGGGATTCATCCAATGGGCGCTGGCGATGCCGGCGCTGTTCGGACAGAACGTCGCGATGCAGGCGGCGACCGCGATGGGCGCGCATGCCGCGCACGAGAGCGCCGCGTGGAACCTGGCGATGGGTGCGTCGTTCGTCGCGGTGGCAGTGAAGCCGGCCCGGGCGATCGGCGCGTTACCGATTCTGGCAACGTTCGTCATCGTGCTGTCAGTTCTGTCGGTTCCCGACGTATTGGCCGGAGCGGTGGAGACCGCCCGGTTGGCCGGTCACGCCGGGGTGCTGGCCGGTCTGATCCTGGTCGCGCTGATGTCGCGGTTCGAGCGGCTGCCCGCGCCCGGCGCCGGCCGGTGGGCGGCTGTGCCAGGGCCGGCGGCAGCGACCGATCAGCAGGGACGGGGCGCCGCGTGAGCCGATTACGCCGGCTCGGGCTGGCGCTGCTGGCCGGCTTGGCGCTGCTGCTGGTGTTCGCCCCGCAGGCCGGCGCCCACGCGGTGGTGGTGAGCTCGGATCCGGTGGACGGCAGCCGGCTGGCGAAGTCGCCGGCCGCCGTGACCGTCCGGTTCGATGAGTCGGTCGGCATCGAGGTCGGCTACCTGCGGGTGGTGGACTCGTCCGGCCGGCGGGTCGATACCGGCTCGGCGACCCACCCCAACGGCGACGGCAGCGCGATCACGGTGTCGCTGAAGGCCGGCCTCGGCGATGGCAGCTACCTGGCCAGCTTCCGGGTGACCTCGGCCGACTCGCATCCGGTGGCCGGCACCGTCCGCTGGGTGGTCGGCAACGGCCCGCTGAGCGCGGTGTCCGGCCCGTCCGGCTCGGCGCCGGTGAACGGGGCGGTGTCGAGCACGCTGGCAGTCAGCCACTGGCTCAGCTTCGCCGGGGTCGGCCTGGTCGGCGGCAGCTGGCTGATCTTCGTGCTGTGGCCCTCCGGACGGACCCGGCGGCCGATCCGGCGGCTGGTCTGGACCGGTTGGACGGCGGCGGTGCTCGGGGCGCTGGGGGAATTCGCGCTGCAGGGGCCTTACGCTGCCGGCAGTGGCTTTGGCGCGATCCTGCACACCGACCTGATCGATGCCACCCTGCACGCGAATACCGGTGACCTGCTGTCGGTCCGGCTGGTGCTGATCGGCATCCTCGGCGCGCTGCTCACCGCGCTGTTCGGCAACCTGCGGCGGTGGCCGAACTGGGTGCCGGAGGCCTCGGCGATCGTCGGGGTCGGCGTGGTGATCACCTTCGCCGCGTCCGGGCATTCGGAATCGGCCAACCCGCGCTGGCTGGCGGTGCTGGTCGACGCGCTGCACCTGACCGCGATGATCGTCTGGCTCGGTGGGTTGGCGGTGCTGCTGGTGGCCGCGCTCACCCGGTCGCCGGAGTCTGATGGCGATCCGGACACCGACGAGCTGTCGGCCGGCCTGCCGGTGTTCTCCCGGGTCGCGATGGCTTGCGTGGCGACCCTGGCCATCACCGGCACCATCCAGGCCTGGCGCGAGATCGGGACGGTCGACGCGATCACCAGCACCCGCTACGGGCAGCTGGTGACGTTGAAGGTGGTGCTGTTCTGCGGCCTGGTGGTGCTCGGCTACTTCGCCCGGCGCGCGTTGCAGAACCCGGTGCCCGGCCGGACCAGCCTGCACCGGTTGCGCCGGACGCTGCTCACCGAGGTGAGCGTCGGGGCGCTGGTGCTGGCCGCGACCGGGGTGCTCATCTCGCAACCGCCGGGCAAGGTGGCACTGGCCGCTGATCGGGGCAAGCCGCGCTCGACCACGGTCGCGGTGACCAGCAGTGCCAGTGCGGTGGTCGGGGTCAGCCCCGGCGTGCACGGGCAGGTGCAGGTCACGGTGCAGCTGTCCAGCGGGCTGCACCCGACCAGCGTGAGCGCGACCGCGAGCCTGCCGGCCAAGGACCTGGGACCGATCCCGGTGTCGCTGACCGCGGCCGGGCCGAATTCCTACACCGGGTCCGGGGTGCTGCTGCCGACCGCCGGCGTCTGGCAGATCACCATCACTGTGCAGACCTCGCAATTCGATTCGACCATCGCCGTAGCCGACCTGCGGATCTACTGAGGGGACGGCCCAATGACTGAGCAGCGTCCGGATACCTGCACAGCCCAGCTACAGCCCGGCAGGCGATGATGCTTGCCGTGAACCGCCGTCCACCCCTGTCGTTGCTGGCCGCCGCGCTGGTGGTGCTGCTGGGATTGGCCGGCCTGATCCGGGGCGCGCTGCCGCAGTCCAGCGCGGGCGCCGCCAGCCAGCCCGGC
>JBDSAN010000076.1:0-2892 GCA_039922115.1 Jatrophihabitantaceae bacterium | reverse complement strand
GCGCAGCGCCTGGGCCCGCACCCCAGCCTTGCTGGGCACCAGGTCATCGGCGGTGATCGCCGGCACCAGCCTGGCCAGGCTGGCCGCGAACCGCTTCTTGGACATCGACCGGGCGACCTCGATCATGCCCGGGCCGAAGTTCTTGCGGGCCAGCCGCCAGAACCCGCCGAACCGCAACACCGCCGCGACGTCTGCCGGCCGGACTGTGTGCCAGTTGTAACCCTCGCGCGCCAGCGCCAGCACCGCATTCGGGCCGGCATGCACCGAACCGTCCACCATCTTGGTCAGATGCACGCCCAGGAAAGGGAAATCCGGATCGGGTACCGGGTAGATCAGACCCTTCACCAGGTGCCGCGCCGCTGGCCGAAGCTCGTAGTACTCGCCGCGGAAGGGCACGATCTGCGAGTCCGGAGCGACGCCGGCATGCTCGTCCTTGGCCGCGACCCGATCGGCCTGCAGGCCGGCGCAGTTGATGACGACATCGGCCACGAAGCTCGCCTCGCTGGTTTCAACGGTGGTTCCTTGGCCGTCCACGCCGTGCAGGCCGCGCACCTCGACCCCGAGCCGAACGTCCGCGCCGGCCACGGCCAGTTCGCTGGCCAGCGCCCGGCAGACCGCGGTGTAGTCGGTGATCGCGGTGGCACTCACCCGCAGCGCGGCCAGCGCCGCGACGTGCGGTTCGTACTCGCGAGCCTGTTCCGGCCCGAGCCGCTCGACCTCGATCTGGTTGGCCTGGCCGCGCTCGTACAGCTTGTTCAGGCCGGGCAGTTCGGCTTCGTCGGTGGCGACGATCAGCTTGCCGGTCCTGACCACCGGGATGCCGTGCTGCTCGGCGAAGGCCTTCATCGACTCGGCGCCGGCCCGGCACATCACCGCCTTGGCCGAGCCTGGTTGGTAATAGATCCCGGAGTGGATCACGCCGGAATTGCGCCCGGTCTGGTGGCTGGCCAGCGCCGACTCCTTCTCCAGCAGGGTGAGCTGGGCGCCCGGATCGGCCTTGGCCAGCGCGTGCGCGGTCGCCAACCCCACGATCCCGCCACCGACAATCACGTACCGGGTCATCCGGCAGCTCCGTCCCCGTCCCGGCGGACCACGCTGGATCGCAATCGGCCTTTAGCGCAAAGGATAGAGCACGGGCGCGGCAGTTCGGCGGCGCGCGGCCGTGATCAGCAGCAGGACCGCCAGGACGCCGAGGATCCCGGCCAGGCCGAGCAGCGCGTAGAAGCCAACCCCGACCATCGACGGGGCCGAAGCGACCTGAAACGCACCGGTCGGCGCGTTCTGATGTCCGGCCGGCGAGACCGCCTTGATCCGCTTCGACACGCTGGCGCTCTGGTTCAGCAGTGGTTGCACGCCGTCGAACACCGGGTTAGCCGCGGCCGCACCCGGGTGCGCCGCGATCGCTGCCGCTGGATTGATTACCCCTAATCCATAAGCAGGATCTCGACCCTTCGGGCCACGATCGGTCACCGTGCTGAGCAGCCTGGTCAGGACCTGCCGGTTGCTCTCGCTCGGAAATTTCGACCAGATCATCGCCAGCGCAGCCGAGGTCATCGCGGTTGCCTGCGACGTTCCCTCGCCGATATAAGCCGAATCTCGACTGAGTGTGGGGATGCTGTCGCCCGGCGCGGTGACCGTCAGGTAGGGGTGCCGGGACGAGAACGGCGAGACGGTCAGCTGCCGGTCCACCGAACCGACCGAAACCACGCCCAGGCACACGCCCGGCTCCTCGACCGGGCTGCCACCATCGCCGGAGTTGCCAGAGGCGGCGACCACCAGCGCGCCCTGGGTCAGTGCGTGCAGCACCGCCTTCTGCACCGAGGACGGGCACGGGTCCGGGCCGTCCCGCTCGTCCCGGACGCCGCCCAGGCTCATGCTGATGATCCGGGCGCCGTGATCGGCGGCATAGGTGATCGCCGCTGAGGTGGCGTTCTCGGTGGGCGTGCCCTTGCGGATCACCCCGCGCAACGGCACCGACAGCGGCAGGATCTTGGCGGCCGGCGCCAAACCCTCGATGTTGCCGTAACCCTCGCTGGCCACGATGATCGAAGCCATCGCGGTGCCGTGGGAGAAGTCGTCGGAGTCGTAGTCAACCCGGCCATCGCTGCCATTGCCGATGAAGTCCGCGCCGGGCAGCACCTTGCCCTTCAGTTCCGGCACGCTGGCCTGCACCCCGGTGTCGACGACGGCCACCGTGATTCCCCGACCGTCAGCTCCGGTGGACCACAAGCTGGGGACGTGCCAGCTGTCGAACCACCATTCCGGCGCGCTGGCCGGCCCCGGCGCCGCCTGCGCGCTAACCAGAAAGCCCGGTTGGACGACCCCGGCCAGAACCAGCGCGGTGACCAGCCCGGCCAGCCGCCGGCGGGCGATCACGGTGCCGTCCAGTAGATGCTGTTCAGGTCGCTGACCGATGCCTCGGCCTGCACCTTCACGGTTACGGCGCCGGAATGCTTGATCGCCTGGTTGTTGAAGTCCCACTGCGCCCAGGTTCCGGTCACCGACACGCTGTCGGTCAGCTCGATCGTCCCATCGGCGGATTCGGCCAGGTCGAAGCTCGGCGAGTCCGGACGAGCCCGGTTCAGGCTCGCGCGCAGGCTGCCCGGGATCGGCCGGGTCTCGTCCGGCTGCGGGCAATTCGGGTCCTTGGACGCCCCGGACAGGCAACTGGCCAGCGCCTTGTTCAGCGCCTGGCCGAGCGCCTGCTTGGCCGCCCCGGACAGCGCCACGTTCAGGCTGGTCCGCTGGCCGTCGTCGATCAGCCGGATGGCCGGCCGATCAACCGGCTGGACGGCCCGGACGTCGGTGGCCAGCGGTAGCGCGCCGGGGAAGAGCAGCACCTCGCTGCTCGGCAATGGTCGGCCGGCGAAGGTGAGCCGGTTCAGGCTCGCG
>JBDSAN010000075.1:0-7870 GCA_039922115.1 Jatrophihabitantaceae bacterium | reverse complement strand
CAACGGTGGTTTCCTGCTCGGCGGCCCGGCGATCGGCGTGCACAAGGCGGCGGCCGGCTGGGGATTGGCGGCCGCGCTGGAGACCTATCGCCAGTCGTTGCGAGAGATTGCTTCGCTGTCGGAGTTGCTGGGGCCGTCGGTGATCTGGCCGGTGGGCTCGCTTCGGCTGGCCGGGCTGCCCGGTGAAATTGCTGATGAGGCCGAGGCAGCCGATCGCGATCGAGAACTGGCTGATTGTCGCGAGCAGTTGCAGGTGATGGCTTCGCACGGCATTGCGGCCGACTGGTATTCCGGCCCGCTGGGCGAGGGACTGTTCTTGCCCGATGATGCCGCGATGAACCCAGCTCGGCGGGCACTCGGGCTGGCTGCCTTGTATGGCGGGTCGGCTGCGCTGTTCGAGAACAGCCCGGTGCTGTCGATCGAATCCGGCTTGGTCCAGACCACTGGCGGGTCGGTGTCAGCTGGGCTGGTGGTGGTCGCGGTGGACGGCAAGCTGGAGCTGCTGCTGCCGGAACTGGCTGGAAAGGTAAGGACAACCCGGTTGCAGATGCTGGCAACCGAGCCGGTGTCGCCGGGCCGGTTGGGCTGCCCGGTGTATGGCCGGTGGGGCTATGACTATGCCCAGCAGGATTCGGCCGGCAGGCTCTACGTCGGCGGTGGGCGCGATGTCGATGTCGAGGCGGAGTGGACGACCTCGACCGAGCCGACCGCGAAGGTGCAGGCTTGGATCGAGCAGATTGCTTCGAGGTTTGCTGGTGAATCGGTGACAGTGTCACATCGCTGGGCGGCCTCGGCTGCCTACACCGAGGACGGCCGGCCGGTGGTGACCGAGGCTCGGCCGGGCGTGGTGGCCTGCGGTGCCTACAACGGAACCGGCAACCTGGTCGGCCCGATCGCGGCCCGCGCGGCGGTGGCTTTGGGCCTGGATGGCACCAAGCCGGGGGAGCACTTCAGCACCTGAGGCCAAGGTGGACGGCCCGCCTGCCGCACCACGGCAAGCGGGCCATCCAGGGAGTGTCCTTCAGTTACGACTGATTGATCGGCGTGTCGACGGTGATGGGGTAGCCGTGCCGCTTGTGGTACTGCACGCCACCGACCTTCGGACAGGTGGCGCTGGTCGTGCCGCTCGGTGAGACCACCGGTCCGTCCACGAAGATGAGTGCCGACCCATCGACGCATTCAAAGTGGCCGTAGAACCAGCTGGTCGAGTGCGGGCAGCTGATGTAGCCGATGGTGTCGGTGGAATCGGCGGTGTCCGAGCAGATACCGAGCGAGCTGGGTGGCGGTGTGGCCGCCGCCGGCGTCAACGACAGGGTGAGGCCGACCGTTGCCACCGCGAGGGCAGCCGCCGCCGAGCGAATTAACCGCATTAATTCCTCCAGTTAGTTGCGTTTGGGTTGCGTTGCATCGGCATGGGCCGATGGTCACTATTTATCCTCGGAGGGCGGTTAAGTCTATATAAACTTTGCATTCAATTAAGACCGGCGCATCATCCACGGCATCTAAACGCGGCAACGACCCTGCACGCCAACGGCCAATGCCCTCCTTGACGGAGGATGCTGCGCCGTTGTGTCCAGGCTCAGGTTCATGCCAAAGGTCAGTTTCCGCATGGCCTCAGCCTCCCGTAAGTCGGGAACACTGTCGCACCGAATTCAGTCAGCGCTCCTGCCGAAGCGCCTTCGGCCGAGGCTGGGTCGGCGCACTCGTTCAGGGACGGTTCATGCGATCGAGGACGTGTGTCGCTACATGCCGGGAGCGAGATATGGTCCAGAATGGGTTGAGGTCCCCTGCATGTATGAGATGCAGGGGACCTCAATTAGGCTCACATCACTAACGCGGCCGATTGCTCAGCGCGCCAGATCGGTGATCCCAGCCGGCTTTGGCTAGGACCCGCGCGGAACGCCGGTTGCCCGACCCCCTGCGCCTCTCGGAGTTTCCTCCGAGTCGGTCTCCGTCTCCGTCGACAGCTGTATTTCTATCCCTCCGGAGAGCCGAACGCAAGGAGTTTTCCTTTATATTTTCAGGTATTTCTGTCATGCACACGGTCGTCCACATGATTGCGACAGTTATCCCCTGAAACGCGCGGTAGTCCACCTGTTCTCCACCGGCTCATCCACATCCATCGAGTCGTGGACTAGCAGCCCAGCGCCGCACCACCGGTTTGGCCGCTTCTTCGCGGGCGTTACGCCAGCGCTGATGGGCAGGTTCATGATGTCATCGTGACTTGCCCATCAGCGGTCCTTGAACCAACTTGTGTCCGAGTCCTGCCGGCTGCCAAAGCGTGCCTCGATCCGGGCGCCCAGCCGATACGCTGATCACCGCCCTGGGTATCGGGCCCGGCGGTCTAGTTCCAATTGGGACTGCGGATGGTGTGAGCCGCCACGCGATGGTCGTGCGCTCCGGCCCCAGGGTTTCACAACGCAACGCCGTTCAGGCGGCGAAAGCGTCCTTGCCTGCTCCCTAGCTGCTCAGATCGCCAGCAGGTCATGGGCAGCAGAATTAGTGCCTGTCATGCCCGGCTGAGCACCACGAGATGGCGCGCGGCAGCCGGTCGCAGATTTCTGGCATGGACGCTTGGGCGGGCAGTGGCTTGAGCGAGAATGATGCGTCCTGCTGGGGGTAAACCGCCCCGGCGCACAGCGGACTATCCGGCGTGAGCTGGTGCAGGTTGCACAGCACCTGACCGAACAGCGGGTCGGTCACCGCGGCACCCGATCCGGCGGTGGCGCAGTTCGCGTTCGTCGTCTGCAGCCCGGCCGGTGCCGACGTCAGGCCAGCCCGGTCCTTGTTTGCGGAGTAGCAGTTACCCTGCCCGGGTGCCGCAGACTCGATCCCGATGGCGCTGAAGTCGCTTAGGTCAGCCAGGTCGCCGTTGGTCGGATTGCCGAAGCCGCCGTTGCCGCTGAACTCGTTGTTGTGCACTTTCATGCCGTTATCATTGAAGAAACACGCAGGGCCGCCCGCTAAGGAGTCGATGAACGGGTTGTCCCAGGTGCCGCCGGCGGTGGTGCAGTCAGCCGGACCGTTGACAACGCCGGTGAGGTAGGGAACGAGCGCGACCGCCCAGGCGCCGTTGTTGCGGAACCGGTTGTTCGCGATCGTGTCGTTGCGCCCGCCAGCAACAACGACCCCCGCACCCACGAGCCCGAGGCCGTTGCCGGGGACGTCGCGGTTGTTGTTGTCATGGATCGAGTTTCCGGTGATGATCAGGCACGAACCCGTGCCGGACGGGCACGCGCCGTCCTGGGGTGCCGGCAGGTCGCCGTTGCTCTGGCTGTTGGTGTCAATTCCCTCGCCGTTGTCGTTCCATTCGCCGTTGGAGATGACCAGGTGGCCGCCGGAGTTCGTGCCGGAGTAGCCCAGGACGTTGTACTCGCCGTGGGCGCGGTTGAGCACGGCGTTGCAGTCGGCACAGGCGCCGATGTAGTAACCGGAGTCGTTCATGTTGCTGGCATAAGTACGGTCGATCAGGCCTGGCCCGTCGGCGTTGCTCACGAAGATGCCGTACGTCGCCTGCGCGGGATCGTTCTTGTCGTAATAGGTCGTCGTGGTCGACAGGTAGGAACCCAGGTAACTGTGCATGCCGATCCTGGCGGTGTCGTAGCCGCCGTTCCACCAGATCTGGTTGCCCGACCCGTCCGAGCCGGACAGGAAGTTGCAGGCGGTGAGGTTCTGGATGGTGACGCCGCTGGCCAGGTAGACCTCAATGCCGTTGCGTCCCCAATTGCCGGCGCCATTGGCCGGGCCGCGGTCCTGATCGGCCGCGGCACTCGAGCAGGTCGGGCCGGACTTCGTGCCGTCCACGACCACGCCGGTGCGCGACAGGCCGATCAGGTGCAGGTTCGGCTTGTCGATCCACACGCCGGCGCCCGGCGCAGTCGTCGGCTGGTGCGAGGTGTAGTCCGCGCGCTCCTTGTAATCGCCTGGCGCGATCACGATCCAGTCGCCCGGCGCGGCTGCGTCGACGGCGGCTTGGATCGTCGAGAAGCGGCCGGCCTTGCCGTGCCAGGTCCCGACCGTCCAGACCTTCGCCTTCGAACGGTGGGCCTGTTCGGACAGCGCCTGGGCTTGCGCCGACGTGCCTACCGTCAGCAGCCCAGCCGCGAGTCCGGCAACCCCCGTGACCGCCAACCACCGTCGCGATCTACCTGAACTCATGATGGCTCCCCGATCTCGCACCGCCTGGGACACCAGGGCTTCGCCCCCGACTGGCTGACCGGAGTATCTACCCCGGCCTTGCTGCGATCAAGAGAGAGCCGGCGTCAGGCCTCAAGGTAAGCGAGCACCGCGAGAACCCGGCGGTTGTCGTCCTCGGACTGGGGGAGTCCGAGCCGGATGAAGATCGAGTTGGTGTGCTTGCTGACCGCCTTCTCGCTGATGTGCAAGGCACCAGCGATCGCGGCGTTGGAGCGGCCCTCAGCCATCAGCCCGACCACCTCGCGCTCGCGTGGACTCAAGGTGGCGATCGGCCGGTCGCTGGCCTGCCGGGACAGCAGTTGTGCCACCACCTCGGGGTCCATCGCGGTGCCACCGGCGGCCACCTGGCGCACCGCTGCGACGAACTGCGTCACGTCGAACACCCTGTCTTTAAGGAGGTATCCGACACCGCCGGAGCGATCTGCCAGCAGCTCACGGGCGTACAGCTGCTCGACGTACTGAGAGAGCACCAGCACCGGCAGCCCGGGAAGCTCGGCGCGGGCGGCGATCGCTGCCCGCAGGCCCTCGTCGGTGAACGTCGGTGGCAGCCGGACGTCCACGATGGCCACGTCCGGACGGTGTTCGAGCAGCGCCCGCAGCAGCCGTGGCCCCTGCTCCACCGCCTCGACGACCTCGAAGCCGTTCGCTTCAAGCAGTCGGGTCAGGCCGTCCCGGAGGAGGGCAAGGTCTTCGGCGAGGACGATGCGCACGGCAGCACCATATCGAGCCGGGTCGGCCCGCCGGGTGGGCTGCTGATCGTCAGCGCGCCGTCGAAGGCGCTCAGCCGCCGCTGGATGCCGCGCAGACCACCGCCCATTCCGGCCTCCGCCCCGCCACGGCCGTCGTCGAACACCGTGATCAGCAGCCGCTCGTCGCGGTAGCTGAGCGCAATGCAGATACGCGAGGCGTTGCCGTGCTTGATGGCATTGGTCAGCGCCTCGGCCGTCGCGAAATAGGCGGCCGACTCGACCGGTGCGGGCAGCCGGACGGGCACGTCCAGGTGGGTCTCGATGCCGCCGGGCACGGTCAGCGCTAGCGCTTCGACGGCACCGGCCAGCCCACGATCAGCCAGCACCGGCGGGTGAATGCCGCGCACCAGATCGCGCAGCTCGGCCAGTGCCGCGCTGCTCGTGGCGCGCGCCTCACTAAGCAGTGCCCTGGTGGCGGCCGGGTCGTGGTCAAGCTGTGTCTCAGCCAGCGCGAGCGTCATTCCCAGCGAGACCAGCCGGGCCTGCGCGCCGTCATGCAGATCGCGCTCGATGCGGCGCAGCTCGGACGACTGGGTGTCCACCGTCTCGGCCCGGGACTGGGCAAGCTCGCCGACGCGAACCGCGAGCCTGCTGGTTTCGGTCGGCCCGAGCAGCAGCACCGCGAGCACCGCCTTCAACCGCAGCGACAGGCCGGCCGGCAGGAACCACAGCAGCAGGTCGAACACGGCTTCCACGACTCCGAGGATCGCCAGCGCCAGCCCGACGGTGGAATCCAGCACCAGCCAGGCCAGATCGCGCCAGGTGGCTGGGTCACGCAACGTGGTGCGAACCAGGGCTACCACGCCCTGCTGTGCCACCGGAAGGTAGGGCACCGGCAGCTGGTAGCCGAACAGGATCGTGTAGCAGCGGCGGTGCAGGCCCGCCAACTGACGGGTGAGCCAGATCGCCGCGAGCGACAGCGGAATGCCGATCCATACCCCGTACAGCACCAGCGAGGTGACGGTCAGGATCCAGAGCGCCAGGCTCAGCGCCGAGGACACCAGCGCGGCGATGCCCCACAGCAGCAGCACCAGCCGGATGGTCAGTTGACGGATCACCTGCCCATACTGGCTGACCGCCAGGGTCCGCGCGGTGGAGAAAACTCCACCCTTGTCGGCGAGCTAGCCCTCCTGTGTGCCGGACGGGTCTGCGGGAGTGTCGGTAATGCCTACCTAAACCGACCTGGAGCATGTGATGACACTCCGACCGACCCCGACCCCGGTGCCGACCCCGGTGCCGAACCCGAAGCGCGCCGTTACCGTCCGCCTCGCCCGCTGGAGCGCGACGCACACCTGGCGAGCGATCGCGCTCTGGCTGGTGTTCGTCGCATCGTGCGTGCTCGCCGGCCAACTCGCCGGCCTGCACCAGGCAAGCGAGCTGGACACCGCCACCGGCCAGTCCGGGCAGGCGATGCGCTGGCTGCACGATGCGAAGCTGACCGCGCCGGACACCGAGGACGTGCTGATCACCGCGCGCACCGGAGCGGCGATGAACCTGCTGTCGGCTGGGGCCGCTTTCGGCTTGCTGACGCTGGTGTTTCAGCACCACTGGGCAGACGGACTGCTCGGTTACACCTCAACCGGACGCCTGATCAACTGGATACCGCTGTTCACCTTCGTCGTCCTGTTCGGGCTGTCGATGGACTATCACGTCTTCGTGATCAACAGCATCCGGGAGCAGACCGCGCGCGGGCTGTCGGTAGATCAGGCGGTACGCGTCGGCGTCGGTCGCTCGGCGGGGACGGTGACCGCTGCCGCGATCGTGATGGTGTCGGTGTTCGCGATCTTCGCCGGCCTGGAGATGGTGGAGATGAAGGAACTGGGCGTGGGGCTCGCGGCGGCGGTGCTCATCGACGCCGTCGTGGTGCGAGCGGTGGTGCTGCCCTCGTTGCTGGTGCTGCTCGGCGACCGCATCCGTTGGCCCGGCCGTTCAGCCGGTGCCGAAGTTGGCACCCGGCCGCGCTCGGTGGTCGGGGCTAGCAGCCAGTGAACCGTTGGCGGCGGCAACTCGTCCAGGAGCTTGACCGACGTTCGCGCTAGCGTGAGTCGGTGGACACCGACCCGAGGCCGTCGTTCGTGCTGCACGACCATCGGGTGCCGCGACCGCACTTCGACCTGCGGCTGGAGGAGCACGGCGTGCTGCGGTCATGGGCTGTGCCGAGGGGAATGCCCATCAACAGTCGGACGAACCGGCTGGCGATCGCGGTGCCCGACCACGACCTGCGGCACCTGACCTACACCGACGAATCCAAGTTCATCGCCGACACCGGTTGGTGGGAAGAACACGACCGAACCGACCGCCGGATCCTGTTCACGCTGCACGGCCAGAGCGGTGCTCACCGGTACGCGCTGATCAACACCGGGACCGACTGGCTGCTACGCATGACCAAGGACCAGCCGTAACGGCAGGCCACAGCCAGCGCGCCCGGCTGCAGGCCTCGAACTGCGAAGGCGAGGATAGGGCCTATGTCATTACGTTTCGATCATATTGGAATTACCGTTGCCGACCTCGATTCCGTAGCGGCGTTCTTCCTCCGGCTCGGTCTCGAGGTTGAAGGCCGCACCTTTATCGAAGGCGAGTTCCTGGATACCGTCATCGGCATCCCCAACTCCCGCACCGAAATCGTGATGCTGCGGGCACCTGACGGAGGTACCGGGATCGAACTGTCCAGCTTCGTCCGACCCGACCACCAGCCCGGATCACCCGCAGCCATGGCTACCGAACTCGGCCTGCGCAGCGTGGCGCTCAAGGTCGATGACCTCACGGGTTTGGTCGAACAGCTGGCCGCCGATGGTTTCGGGCTGGTCGGCGGCATCGGCCAGTACGAGCAGGCCTGGCAGATGGCCTACGTCCGTGGCCCCGAGGGAATTATCGTGGCCCTGGCCCAGCGGGTCGGCTGACCAGGCACCCAATGCGGCTCAGTC
>JBDSAN010000074.1:0-3198 GCA_039922115.1 Jatrophihabitantaceae bacterium | reverse complement strand
CACGACATTGTCGCCCACCTGCACCTTGGCGGTATTGGTTACCGCGCCAACGCCGGTGGTGACCCCGCAGCCGACCCAGCGCGCGGACCGGCAGGGCGATCAACTCTTCCTGGTCGGCCTGCTGAGCTTCCTGATCGGACACCTCTGCTACTCGATCGCGATGCTGCGCTACGGCACCGATCGGCTGTCGGTCGGGTTCGGCATGATCCTGGTGCTGATCGCGCTGCTCGCCTTTGGTTACCGGATCATCGCCGGCGCGCACGCAGCTGGCGGCGCCGTGCTCACCTGCGGGGTCACCGCCTACATCGCCGCGCTCGGCTCGGCGGTGGTACTCGGGGTCGGCACCACCCAGTTGCCGATCGCGTACGGCATCGTGCTGTTCGCCGTCTCGGACCTGTTGCTGGCCAGTGATCGATTCGTCCAGCAGCGCTCCTGGTCGCCGATCGCGGTCATCACGACCTATCACGCAGCGCAGGTGCTGCTGCTGGTCGGCCTGCTCCGCTAGCAAGCCCGGCCGACCGTAAGCTGGCGGCCATGCCACGCCGCCCAACCCGTACCGTCCCGACCGTCCTGCTGCCCGGCCCGAGTGCCGACCGAGCCGAGGATTGGCTGCAGTGGCTAGCCGGCGAGCTCACCGCTACCGGCCGCCAGGTGCTGCGCTGCCCCGCACCGGAGCCGGCCGCACCCCAGTTGGGCCAATGGCTGGCCGCGCTTCGGCTAAGCCTGACGGGCCTTGCCGACGACGGGTTCGACGTGGTCGCGCACTCGCTGGGCTGCCTGGTCTGGCTGCACCACGCAACGGATCCGGCCGGCTCGCCCCGGCCGGCGCGGGTCGCCCTGGTAGCGCCACCGGCACCGACGACCGCCCCGGCCGGCTGGGAGAGCTTCTATCCGGTGCCGCTGAACATTGACGCGATCCGGCAAGCCGCCGACGGGACGGTGCTGGTGGGTGGCGACGACGACCCGTTCTGCCCGGGCGGCGTTGCCCAGGTCTACGGCGCACCGCTGAAGATGGCCACCACGGTGATCGGACACGGCGGGGCGCTGACGGCCGAGTCCGGCTACGGTGCATGGCCGGCGGTGCGGGACTGGTGTGGCCGGGACAACCTGGCCTTTATCGGCTGACCGGCGCTGAGCGGCCGATCTCCAGCGTGCGCAGGGTGCGGGTGCCGGCGGCTCGGGCGGCCAGCTGATCCGGCGGCGGGTAACCGACCTCGACCAGCGCGAGCCCGTGCGGCGGGGCGACGGTGACCTCATCGCTGCGATGGCCCAGCTGCAGCAACTGCGCCGGCCAGTCCACCGCGCGCCGGCCGTCGCCGACCGCGGCCAGCGCGCCCACCAGGGAGCGGACCATCGAGTGGCAGAACGCATCAGCCCGAGCCTGCACCACGATCAGGTCCTGCTCGCGGTGCACGCTCAGCTGCTGCAGTTGCCGCACCGTCGTGGCTCCGTCCCGGCGCCGGCAGAACGCCGCGAAGTCGTGCAGGCCGAGCAATCCCTGACCGGCCTGCTGCATCGCTGAAGCGTCCAGCGAGCGCCGCCAATGCACGGTGTCGTGCCGCCGTAGCGGGTCCGGGCCGGTATCGGAGTCGCAGATCCGGTATCGGTAGCTGCGCCAGAGCGCGCTGAACCTGGCATCGAAGTCGGTGCTGACCTCGCTGACGGCATAGACCCGCAGGTCGGCGGGCAGCACCCCGGCCAGCCGTCGGACGATTCGCGAGCGCTCGGCGGCCCACCGGTCAGCGGCCAGCTCGCAGTGCGCCACCTGGCCGACCGCGTGCACCCCGGCATCGGTGCGGCCGGCAACCACTGTCCGGACCGCTTCGGTTCGAAAGATCGTGCCCAGCGCCGCTTCGAGGACGCCCTGCACGGTTCGCTGGCCTGGCTGGATCGCCCAGCCGGCGAAGTCGCAGCCGTCATAGCTCAGGTCCAGGCGTAACCGGACGAGCCCGCCGTCCCCAGCAGGGACGACGGGCTCGAGGTGGTTATGGGCCACCGGCTTACTCCTGCTCGGCGGCGTCCTCGTCGTCCTCGCGCTGCGAGGGCGGCAACTGGTAACCGGCCGCCTCAGCAGCCTCGGTGTCGGCGAACCACACCTCGGCGACCGTGCGGTCATAGAACGGGCTGTCGGGCACGTGGTAGAGCTTCGAGCTGGCGTTGCCCTTGATCGGGAAGCCGTCCGGCTGCGAACCGTCCTCCAGCGGGGCGTGGCTACCCTCGCCGTGCGGCGCCTCGGCGTCGGTGGCCTCAGCAGCCTTGGCCTCGGCTGCCTCATCGGCAACCTTGGCCGCGGTGGCCGACTCAGCGGCCGCGTCCTCGGCGATCTCGGCGGTGCGGCCGGTCGGCGCCTTCATCGGAGCGAGCTTGGTACCACGGGCCTTCTCGGCCTCGCGGACCACCTTGGCGGCAGCGCTGAGCTCCTCCACCAGTTCGATGACCGCCATCGGGGCGTTGTTGCCCTTGCGCGGGTTCACCTTGATGATGCGGGTGTAGCCACCCGGACGGGTGGCGAACTTCGGGCCGATCTCAGCGAACAGCTTGTGCACCACGTCCTTGTCGCGGATGACCTTGAGCACCTGGCGCCGGTCGTGCAGCTCACCGTGCCTGGCGAAGGTGATCAGCTTCTCGGCAAGCGGGCGCAGCCGCTTGGCCTTGGCCTCGGTCGTGGTGATCCGGTCGTGCTCGAACAGCGCCGTGGCGAGGTTGGCGAGCATCAGCCGCTCGTGCGCCGGACCGCCTCCGAGGCGAGGACCCTTGGTGGGCGTGGGCATGTCGTGCTCCTAGCTGAAAGCTTTTCTCGGGCATCCGCTCACCGATCCGGCGAGGATCGGTGAGCGGTTGCGGTGATCGTGTGTAGTTAGAGCTCTTCGGTCTCGGCGTAGTCGGTGTCGTCGCCGAAATCGTCGCTGCCGTAGGAGTCAACCACGGCGTTCAGGTCGAATCCGGGCGGGCTGTCCTTGAGCGCGAGGCCGAGACCGTTCAGCTTGATCTTGACCTCGTCGATCGACTTCGATCCGAAGTTGCGGATGTCGAGCAGGTCGGCCTCGCTGCGACCGACCAGCTCACCCACCGTGTGGATGCCCTCGCGCTTGAGGCAGTTGTACGAGCGGACCGTGAGGTCGAGATCCTCGATCGGCATCGAGAACGCGGCCAGGTCGGCGACCTCGGTCGGCGACGGGCCGACATCGATGCCCTCGG
>JBDSAN010000073.1:0-3248 GCA_039922115.1 Jatrophihabitantaceae bacterium | reverse complement strand
CCCGGCGTTGGCGTGACGGTACCGCTGCGTCCGGAGAACGGGCCACCGATCAGTCGCGGCGATCGGGTCACCCTGTGGCTGACAACGAAGGCCTGTCGAGCTGTCGTACTGCTCAGCGGGGTCGCCGTGCAATCGGTAGGTAAGGCCAGCGGCTCGGCCTTCGGCGCCGAACTGGGTTCGGTGCTGCAGCTACGGGTCTCGGCAGCAGAGGCGCAGCGCGTGGTGTCCGCGCTGGATCTGCCCGATGCGGTGCTGCGCGCCGGAGTGCTGGCTGACGGCCAGCAGCCAGATTCGGCAGCGACCGATCTCAGCCGCTGCGACGGTCCGCGGCCGTGAGCCTGCCGATCATCACCGCAGCCGACGGGGCCGCCTGGGAGGCTGCCTTGCTGGCCGAACTCGGCACCGGCCCGGCGCGGATCACGGTGGCTCGCCGCTGCGTTGATGTGGTGGAACTCGTTGCGGTTGCCGCCACCGGTCAGGCCCGCGCCGCGCTGATCGACGCCCAACTGCGCCGGCTGGATGCCGAGGTGGTCGAGCGGCTGCTGGCTGCCGGGGTCGCGCCGGTGGGAGTCACCGCGCCGGGCTCCAACGATGACGGCGAGCGGCTGATCGAGTGTGGGGTGCGGTACTCGGTTCCGGCCGACGCCCCGGTCTCGGTGCTGGCTACGGTGCTTGATACCGCCATTGCAGACCTTGCCGGCACCGGCTCGACGGCCGTCCGCGCTGGCTTTGCCGATCCGGCGCAGGCCAGCATGATCTCGCACCACCAGCTGCTGGCAACAGGCCCGTCGATGCCGCCTTCGTCGGCCCAGCTCGGTTCGGTGATCGCGGTCTGGGGACCGACCGGGGCGCCTGGCCGAAGTGTTGTGGCGACCAATCTGGCGGCTGAGCTTGCCGGCCTCGGCAAGCGCACGCTGCTGATCGATGCCGATGTATATGGCGGCGTGGTCGCCAGCATGTTCGGACTGCTGGATGAATCCCCTGGCCTGGTCGCGGCCTGTCGCCAAGCCCAGCGCAGGCGGCTGGACCCGGGGACGCTGGCGTCGTTGTGTTGGCAGGTCAGCCGCGAACTGCGGGTGCTGACCGGCATGTCGCGAGCTGATCGCTGGCCGGAGTTGAGACCGACAGCAGTCGAAACGGTGCTTGAGGTCAGCCGTGAACTGGTCGAGTTCACTGTGCTGGATCTGGGGTTCGGGCTGGAAACCGATGAGGAGCTGAGCTTCGATACGGTCGCGCCGCGCCGCAACGGAGCGACGCTGGCGGCGCTGGCTGCTGCCGACCTGGTGCTGGTGGTCGGCGCGGCCGACCCGATCGGCCTGCAGCGACTGGTCAGGGGGCTGGACGAGTTGCGAGCCGCGCAGATCAACTCGCCGACCTGGGTGCTGCTCAACCGGGTGCGCGAAGCGGCGGTGCCGGGCAACACCCGTTCCCAGCTGCAGGACACCTTGCGCAGGTTCGCCGGACGTAGCGCCGCTGCGCTGCTGACACATGACCTGGCCGCGCTCGATCAGGCGCTTATCGCCGGTCGAATGCTGGCCGAGTCGGCCCCGAACAGCGCGCTGCGCCGCGACATTATTGACCTCGCCTGTTCGATCTCGGGGGTCGAGGCACCTCGGCGGGGCCGCCTGCGCGGCTAGCCGGGCCGACGTGGTGGCCGGTTGGCCGCCCGGACCGAGGGCGGCCGTGACACGATTGACCACGACATCCCCGCACAGCGCAAGGAGCTCAGGCAGATGGCAGATCGGCTCCAGCCGCTCGATGTGTCCTTTCTCTACCTCGAGACCGGCACCACTCCGATGCATGTAGGCGGCCTCGCGGTATTCGAGCCGCCGTCGGACGGCTTCGACTACGACCGCTTCGTAGACCTGATCGAGCGCCGGATCTCGCTGGTTCCGCGGTACCGACAGAAGATCAAGTCGGTGCCCGGTCACCTGGCCAATCCGGTCTGGGTTGACGATTCGCAGTTCGACCTCGGCTATCACGTCCGGCGCTCCGCGCTGCCCCGGCCAGGTTCGGACGAGCAATTGCGTGAGCTGGTGGCACGGGTGCAGTCGCGGCCGCTGGACCGCAACCGCCCGCTGTGGGAGATGTACCTCGTCGAGGGGCTGGCCAACGGCCGGTTCGCGGTAATACAGAAGACCCATCACGCGATGGTCGATGGCATCAGCGCTGTCGATATCGGTCAGGTGATCCTGGATACCTCGCCGGTTCCGCGCGAGGTTCCCGAGGATCTGTGGATGCCCCGGCCGGAGCCAGCTGCGGCTACCTTGCTGATCGACGCCGTCGGCGAGCTGGTCCGCCGACCAACTGCGGTGGCCGACACGGTACGAATCGGGTTGGCTGATGCGCGCAACGTCGTGACGAGAGTGACCGGCGCGGTGGGTGGGATCCTGTCCGCCGCCCGGATCGCGGCCCGGCCGGCGCCGGTCTCGCCGCTCAACGTCTCGATCGGGTCCCAGCGTCGGTTCGCGGTCGCTCGCACCGACCTGGAGGACTATCGCAAGGTGCGCAAGCAGGCCGGCGGCACCGTCAATGACGTGGTACTGGCAACCGTGGCCGGCGCGATTCGCGGCTGGATGCTCTCCCGGGGCGAGCCGGTCACGCCGGCGAGCACGGTTCGGGCGATGGTGCCAGTCAGCGTCCGTGGTGACAGCGAGTCCGGTCAACTCGGCAATCGAGTTTCTTCCTACCTGGTCGATCTGCCGGTCGGTGAGCCGAATCCGGTAGTGCGGTTGAGCCAGGTGAGCTATGCCATGAAGGCGCACAAGGAATCGGGACAGTCGGTGGGAGCTGAGGCTCTGGTCGCGCTGTCCGGCTTCGCGCCGCCCACCCTGCATGCGCTGGGTGCCCGCGCTGCCAGCAGCTTCACCCGACGGCTGTTCAACGTCGTCGTGACCAACGTACCGGGACCGCAGTTCCCGCTGTATGCCTCGGGCGCGAAAATGCTGGAAATGTTCCCGGTCGTACCGCTGGCCGCTGGGCAGGCGCTGTCGATCGGCCTGACCTCCTACAACGGCGGGGTCTATTTTGGCCTCAACGCTGACCGCGATGCCATGTATGACGTTGAGGTGCTGGGCTCGCTCATCGAAGAATCGATCGCCGAACTGGTCGGTAGCGCTGGGTCCGGACGAGGCCGCTGAGTTCAGACAGGCCGGCTGGATCCACGATTGATCCGGCGGGAGGCTCGGCCGGGTCACGGGGCGGTCCTGCGATTCTGGTGGGTTTCGTGCCCGGTTCGAGGCAAACCT
>JBDSAN010000072.1:0-12938 GCA_039922115.1 Jatrophihabitantaceae bacterium | reverse complement strand
ATCGGCGCGATGCCGTAGTCCACCTTCTTGTCCTTGTCCAAGGTGCCGGACAGCGGGCCGAACCCGACGATCATCCCAGCCTTACCGCCGGTGAACAGCGGGAAGGCGCCGTCGGTGCGGTTGGTCTTGCCAGGATTGTTCTGGGTCACCTTGTCGGTCACCGAGAGCTTCTTCAGAAACTGCAGGGTCTGGATGTTCTTGTCGGAATTCACAGTCCATTTGCCGCTGGCGTCCTTCCAGTCGCCACCGTTGTTGAACGTCCAGATCGAGAACTCGGCCTGCGCCTCCTCCGGCCCGAGTGGCTCGGCGTAGCCAACCACCCCGTTGCCCAACGCCTGCACCTTCTTGGCATCTGCCTCGAATTCGTCCCAGGTCTTGGGCGGTGCGCTGATGCCGGCCCGCGAGAACAGGGTCTTGTTGTAGAACAGTGCCCGCGCCGAGGACAGGTCCGGGAAGCCGTACAGCTTGCCGTTGAAGGTTCCGCTGGTCTTGAACGAGTCCAGCAGGTCGGACTGCACCGAGGCCGGCAACACATCGTCGGCGCTGTAGAGCAGGTTGTCCTTGGCGTAGCTGGAGTAGTAGTTGATGTTCAGCACGTCTGGTGGATTGCCGTTCTGCACCATGGTGGTGCTCTGCTGGGCAATGTCATTCCAGCTGATGATCTGAACGTCGAGGGTGATGCCGTACTTCTGCTTGTAGGTCGCGGCGAACTGATCCCAGAAAGCCTTGGTGTGATCGGCGGAGTACTCAGCAGCGACCAGCTTGATCGAGCTGACCTGCTTGCTACCACTGCTGTTGTTGTTGTTGCTACCGCTACCGGTCCCCCCACCGCAGGCAGCAAGGCCGAGTACGGCGGCGGTGATGCCGCTGAGCAGTGCGGTCTTTCTGAGTGCCATCGGTTCTCCCGTTTGTCTCGCGCGCAATCGGCTCGTGGATCAGGCATTCGTCCACCGGTGCCGACGATTTTGCGCTACCCATCGCCGTCTGGCAATGGTGTAGACCATTCTTCCTTGAGTATGGTCTACACCAGTCCGACGGCGACCCGCCACCCGGACCGGGTGCCAGCTGGCTCAGCAGGACGGGTGTGCACGGAAAAGTGGAGTTCGCGGTGGGTTCGCAGGACGCGGTGATCGCGGTGGACGTTGGTGGCACCGAGATCAAGGCTGCCCTGTGCGATCCGGACGGCAGCGCGCTGGCACGGCTGCGCCGGCCAACCCCGGTCGGCGACGGCGGCACCGGTGCGGTCGCGGCAGTCTGCGAGCTCATCGACGAGCTGGCCGGCAAGCCCGCACTGCAGGCCGACCGGCGGGTGCGCGGGGTCGGGCTGATCCTGCCCGGAGTGGTCGATGCGGCAGCCGGCATCGCGCGGTACTCGGTCAACATCGGCTGGCGCGAGCTGGCGATCCGCGAGCTGGTCAGCAACCGGGTCGGCCTGCCGGTGGCCATCGAACACGACGTCCGGGCGGCCGGGCTGGCCGAGGCGAGCCTGGGTGCGGCCCGTGACGTCGACGAGGCGCTGTTCCTGGCGATCGGAACCGGCATCGCGGGCGCCAGCATCGTCAACGGCCGGTTGATCAGCGGCTCGTCCAACCTGGCCGGCGAAATCGGCCACCTGCCGGTGTTCCCAGATGGTGAAACCTGCGCCTGCGGCCAGCAAGGGTGCACCGAGACCTACGCCAGCGCGGCCGCGCTCAGCCGGCGATACCAAGCCCTCAACGCCCTCAACGCCCCCAGCGCCCCCAGCGCCCCCAATACCGTCAGCGACCGGCTGGCTGACCCGCCAGCCGCCAGGCTGGGTGCCGAGCAGGTACTGGCTCGGGCCGAGGCCGGCGACCCGATCGCCAGCCAGGTACTCGACGAGGCGCTGACCGCGCTGTCGCGGGCCCTGATCTGCTACATCATGCTGCTCGATCCGGCGCTGATCGTGATCGGCGGTGGCCTGTCACTGGCCGGCGACCGGCTGCTGCAACCGCTGGCCGCGGCGATCGAGGCCGGCCTGCGTTGGCGTCCGGCGCCCCCGCTGGTCACCGCCCGGTTCGGCGCCGAATCCGGCCGGGTCGGCGCTGCCCTGGTCGGCTGGCGCGCCTACGGCGAGCAGCCGGGACGATAACGTCGAGGCCATGACCCAACCGCGCCTAACCATCGAAGCCATCACTGCCAACCTGGCCGGCGCGCTGATCGCGCTGGACTTCGACGGCACCCTGGCACCGATCGTGCGCGACCCGCAGGCCGCCCGGCCGGTCGACGGGGTGATCGCGACGCTGGCCGAGCTGGCAGCGGCCGGTGCGCAGGTCGCGATCGTCACCGGCCGGGACGCCCACACCGTGCTGCGACTGGGCCAGCTGCAGCGGATCGGCAACCTGGTGGTCAGCGGCCTGCATGGTGCCGAGACCTGGCGGGACGGCGAGCTGGCCACCCTCGACGAGCCGGCTGGGCTGGAAGCGCTGCGTGCCGCGTTGCCGCCGCTGCTGCCGGCCGGGGTGTGGCTGGAGGACAAGCGGCTGTCGCTGGTGGTGCACACCCGGCAGGCCGAGGATCCGGACGCGGCGCTGGCCGCGCTGACCGGTCCGGTCACCGAGCTGGTCGCAGCGCACGGCCTGGACACCCACCCGGGCAAGCAGGTCCTGGAGATCCGGCTGCCCGAGTTGTCCAAGGCAACCGCGCTGACGACCTTGCTCGGCCCGGACACCACCGCGGCCCTGTTCGCCGGCGATGACCTCGGCGACCTGCCCGCGGTCGAGGCGATCCGAGCATGGTCGGCCGGCACCGGCCGTCCCGGCTGCACGGTCGCGGTCGGCGAGGTCGCGCAGCTGCGCGCGGTGACCGACCTGCAGCTGGCCGAGCCGGCTGAGCTGGCCGCGCTGCTGCGCGGACTGCTTACCGGTTGACGCCGGTCCCCTCCAGCCGGCGGGCAGCATTGATCAGCCCGACATGGCTGTAGGCCTGCGGCAGGTTGCCCCACAACGTCGCGGACTGCTCGTCGTACTCCTCAGCGATCAGCCCGACATCGTTGGTTACCGCGAGCAGCTGTTCGAACAGCCGCTCGGCCCGCTGCTGCTCGCCGATGCCGGCCAGCGCCTCGACCATCCAGAACGAGCACGCCAGGAACGAGGCCTCGCCACCGGACAGGCCATCGGCTGACTGCCCGTCCTGGTCGGGCAGGTAGCGGCGGACGAAGCCGGCCCGGTCGGTCAGCTGCTCGGCAACCGCCTGCACCGTCGCCACGATTCGCGGGTCGGAGTAGGGCAGGAAGTCGACCCGGGGCAGCAGCAGCAACGCCGCGTCCAGCTGATCGCTGCCATAGGACTGGACGAAGTGCCGGCCGGTCGGATCCATCCCCCGCTCGATAACCTCGGCGTGGATCCGATCGCGGGTGTCACGCCACTGCCGCACCGAGCCGCCGGAACCGGCCGAACCGTCCAGCCCGTACCGCTCCACGCCGCGGATCATCCGGTCATAGGCGACCCAGGCCATCACCTTCGAATGCACGAAATGGCGCCGCTGGCTGCGAATCTCCCACAGCCCATCGTCGGGTTCGGGCCAGCGCCGGGAGACCTCGTCGAGCAGCAACCGCTGCAACGACCAGGCCGAGTCGATCCGATCGCCAGGTCGGCGTTCGATGGCCTGCGGATGCTCGGTGATGCCGGCAGCCCGAGCCAGGTCCAGGGTGTCCAGCACTTCGCCATAGATATCGAGCTGAAACTGCTCGGCTGCCGCGTTGCCGATCCGGACCGGCCTCGAGTCGGCGAAGCCGGCCAGCCAGCCGAGTTCGGACTCATCGATCCGGCGGGACCCATCGACGGTGTAGAGCACCTGCAACTCACGCGGGTCACCGCCCACCGCCCGCAGCAGCCAGTGCCGCCACGCCAGCGCCTCATCGGTGTAGCCGCAGGACAGCAATGCCTCGAGCGTGAAGGTCGAATCGCGCAGCCAGCAGTAGCGGTAATCCCAGTTACGCGAGCCACCCCGCTGCTCGGGCAACGAGCTGGTGGCCGCCGCGATGATTCCGCCGGTTGGCCGAAACGTCAATGCTTTCAAGGTGATCAGCGAGCGATGAACCTGCTCGGACCAGCGGCCTCGATACTGGCAGCGGCCGATCCAGTCCCGCCAGAACTGCTCGGTCTCGGCCAGCGCCCGTACCGGATCGGTCGCCGGCGGCTCGTCCTGATGTGACTCGGCCCGGCTCAGCACGAAGCCGACCTGCGCACCGGCGGCCACCCGGAACTCGGCGGCCGTCGAGTGGTCGCGACCGGTGAGTTCGATGTCTGACCGGACGTAGATCGCCTCTGGCCCGGCCACCGCCGCGATGCCACCGTCGATGTGGCGAACCCAGGGCAGGACCTTGCCGTAATCGCAGCGGATCCGTAACACCGTGGCGAAATCGACGTGCCCGCTCAGGCCGCGCACGATCCGAACCAGATCGGCCACCTCATCGCGCGGCGGCATGAAGTCGATGACCTCGGCCGATCCGGTCTCGGTACGAAAGGTGGTGCGCAGGATCAGCGTGTCGGGCTGGTAGGCGCGGCTGGATTCCAGCACCGGCCCGCTCGGTGCCAGCGTCCAATGGCCGTTGTGCTCGTTACCCAGCAGGGCCGCGAAGCAGGCCGGGGCGTCGAATCGCGGCAGGCACAGCCAATCCACCGAGCCGGCCCGCGAGATCAGCGCGGCGGCGTGCAGGTCGCCGACCAGCGCGTAGTCGCCGAGGTCAGCCGGTTGCCGCCAGTCCAGCGGCTCGTCCTCGGCAGGGCTCGGTTCGGGTCTCATCAGCCCTGTCTACCAGGCTTGGCGTTGGGCTTGTCGCGCGATCAGCTCCCCAGGACTCTGCCCGCAACCGCTGGCCAAACTCGCTTGCCGGCTGGGCGTTGCCTGAATGCCCGCTGCGCCGTTGCCGACAGATCGGTTTGCCGTCTGTTTGGATGGCCCTATGACCGCGCCAACTCAGCCAGCGACCGGACCTAACAGCGGACCACGGGGCGGGTACTCCGACGGCCGGATCGTGGTCGACAACCTGACCAAGGTGTTCGGCACCCAGCGTGCTGTCGACTCCCTCAGCTTCACCGTCGAGCCGGGCTCGGTAACCGGGTTCCTCGGGCCGAACGGGGCCGGCAAGACCACGACGCTGCGAATGCTGCTCGGACTGATCTCACCGACCTCGGGCAAGGCAACCATCAACGGGGTGAAATACAGCGCGCTGCCCAGGCCATTGCAGTCGGTCGGCGCGGCGCTGGAGGCATCCAGCTTCCACCCCGCCCACACCGGCCTGCAGCACCTGCGGATTTACTGCGCCGCTGCCGGCCTGCCGGCCCGCCGCGCCAACGAGGTACTGGATCTGGTCGGGCTCACCGATGCCGCCAAGAAGAAGACAAAGGGCTACTCGATGGGCATGCGGCAGCGGCTCGGACTGGCCGCCACCCTGCTCGGCGATCCCCAAGTCCTGATCCTGGACGAGCCGGCAAACGGCCTGGATCCGGAAGGCATTCGCTGGCTGCGTGGCTTCTTCCGGCACCTGGCCAGCGAGGGACGCACCGTGCTGGTGTCCAGCCACCAACTGGCCGAGGTGCAGGAGGTGGCCGATCGCGCGGTGATTCTCAATCGCGGCAAGCTGGTGCGGGCCGGCACGCTTGCCGAGCTGTCGGCCGGCACCACCACCGCGATCGTGCGCGGGCCTAACCTCGGGCCGCTGCAGCAGGCGCTGGTAGCAGCCGGCATGTCAGGCACCACCGAACCGGACGGGTCGCTGCGGGTACGTGCCGAGCAGTTGCACGAGATCGGGCACCTCGCCTACACCTGCCAGGTCGAACTGCACGAGCTGAGCCTGGAACGCTTCGATCTTGAAAAGCTGTTCTTCGCCCTGACCGAGGGCGCCCATCAGGGCCAGAACTTCGACCATGGCCCGCAACCCGGGATGCCACCGGTCCAGTCCGGCCCGGCTCAGGGACGGTGACTGGCTGATGTTGAACCTGATCAAGTCCGAGATCCTCAAGATTCGCAGCACCCAGGTGTGGTTCTGGATGCTCGTTACCGCAGTGGCCCTCACGGTGCTGTTCACCCTGCTGTCCGTACTCACCATAAGCAGCGATACCCCGACGGATCAGATCGACTACTACGGCATCTTCACCTCTGGCGCCGGCGCTGGAGTCGCGATGCTGGTGCTCGGCCTGCTCGCGCTAACCACCGAGTTCCGGCAGAAGACGATCACGCCCTCGCTGCTTGCCACGCCTAACCGCTGGCGATTTCTGGGCGGCAAAACCCTCGCCTACGTCGCGATCGCGTTCGTGTACGGACTGATCTGCCTCGTCATCAACATCTTGCTGGCCGTGTTGTGCCTGCACCTGAAAGGCTTTCCGGTCAGCTTCGGCCACGGCGCCAGTGGTGGAATCGTGAAGGAGTTCATCTCCTTCGTGCTACTGGCTTTCTTCGGGATCGGCCTGGGCGCCCTGGTTCGCAATCAGGCGGCGGCCATGGTCATCGGCATCGTGTACCTGTTCATCATCAATCCGCTCCTGGCCGGGATTCCGTGGATTCGCAAGGCCTACCCGTTCGAGCCAGGTGGTGCGCTCGGCGTCTTCAACTCACAGCACGCCAGCGATATAGGCACCTCGGACATACCGCACCTGCAGCCACTGGTTGGTGGGGTGAT
This sequence comes from Jatrophihabitantaceae bacterium, assembly GCA_039922115.1. GTDB lineage: Bacteria > Actinomycetota > Actinomycetes > Mycobacteriales > Jatrophihabitantaceae > Jatrophihabitans_A. The sequence continues at coordinate 6,298 of JBDSAN010000072.1, read as the reverse complement.
CCTGTTCGTCTGGTGCGTCGGTCTGCTGCTTGCCGGCGGCTACCTCAGCCTCAACCGCGACATCAGTTGAGCTGGCGCCTCGACTGCCACCCGCTGTGAGCAAGCCCATGGAAATATCGCCGCCAGTTATCCGGTCCGCGCTGCCTGGCACCGGGCAGCGCGCGTACGCTTGTTGGTCGGGCCGCAATCAGATGAGACTGGCCGAACCGCCATCGTCTGAGCGACCCGCCCACTGGTTACGCATCGATGAAGAAGGTGGCCGGCAACGTGACCGCGCAGTCCTCGACTGGCAATGAACCATCTACATCCGCCCCCACTAATTTGACTGATTTCGGGGCCAACGAGTGGCTTGTCGAGGAGATGTACGAGCGCTACCTCGGCGATCCGAATGCCGTGGATGCGGCGTGGCACGACTTCTTTGCCGACTACCGGCCATCAATCGGCCCGGCCACCAGCGCCCCGATCCAGAAGACGGCCAGCAACGGTCACCATTCCGCCCCCGAGGCCACCGCACCCGCGCCTGCGTCCACCAACGGCGCGAGTCCCGCTCCGGCCGCAAAGCCCGCTGAAACCGCTAAGCCTGAGGCAGCCAAGCCAGCCGAGACGGCCAAGCCAGCCGCGAATCGACCGGCCTGGACCAGCCCGACGGTTGCTCCGACCGCTGGTGCCGAGGCCGCCGTCTCAGTGCTGCGCGGCGCGCCGGCCAAGGTCGTCACCAACATGCAGGCCTCGCTGGAGATCCCGACCGCGACCAGCGTGCGCGCGGTGCCGGCCAAGCTGCTTGCCGACAACCGGATCATCATCAACAACCACCTGCGCCGGGCCCGAGGCGGCAAGGTCAGCTTCACCCACCTGATCGGCTACGCGGTGGTGCGCGCGCTGAAGGCGTTCCCGGAGATGAACAACTCCTTCGCGCTGACCGCCGAAGGCAAGCCGGCCGTGCTCACCCCGGAACACGTCAACTTCGGGCTGGCCATCGACCTGCCCGGCAAGGACGGCGGCCGGGCGCTGGTGGTCGCTGCTATCAAGGCCGCCGAGCGGATGGACTTCGCCGCCTTCTGGGGTGCCTATGAGGACATCATCCGGCGGGCCCGGGCCAGCAAGCTGACCGCCGACGATTTCGCCGGCTCGACCATCAGCCTGACCAACCCCGGCACGATCGGCACCAACCACTCGGTGCCACGGCTGATGCAGGGCCAGGGCACCATCGTCGGGGTCGGGGCCATGGACTACCCCGCCGAGTTCAGCGGGATGCACCCGGATGCCCTGTCCGACATGGGCATCTCGCGCACCATGACGCTCACCTCGACCTATGACCACCGGATCATCCAGGGTGCGCAATCCGGTGAGTTCCTGCGCAAGGTGCACCAGCTACTGCTCGGCGAGGACGATTTCTACTACGACATCTTCGCCTCGCTACGGATCCCCTACGAGCCGGCGATCTGGCTGACCGACCGGGAGTTCAGCCACGAGGGCCAGATCGACAAGGCCGCGCGGGTCATCGAACTGATCAACGCCTACCGGACGTCCGGCCACCTGATGGCCGACACCGATCCGCTGGAATTCAAGATCCGCAACCACCCGGACCTCGACATCACCAAGCACGGGCTGACCCTGTGGGACCTGGACCGGGAGTTCCCGGTCGGTGGCTTCGCCGGCAACAAGCTGATGAAGCTGCGTGACATCCTCGGCGTGCTGCGCGATGCCTACTGCCGTCGGGTCGGCGTCGAATATATGCACATCATCGATCCGGAGGAGCGCGCCTGGATCCAGCAGAACATCGAGGTCAAAAACGACGCGCCGACCCGGGCCGAGCAGAAGCACATCCTGTCCCGGCTGAACGTGGCCGAGGCGTTCGAGACCTTCCTGCAGACCAAGTACGTCGGCCAGAAGCGGTTCAGCCTCGAAGGTGGCGAGACCGTGATCGCGTTGCTGGACGCGGTACTGGCGCGGGCGGCCGATGCCGGCCTCGACGAGGTAGTCATCGGGATGCCGCACCGGGGCCGGCTCAACGTGCTGGCCAACATCGTCGGTAAGCCGTACGCCAAGATCTTCAACGAGTTCGAGGGCAACATCGACCCGGGCACCGCGCAGGGCTCCGGCGACGTGAAGTACCACCTCGGCGCGCACGGCACCTACCAGAACGCCGGCGGCGCCAAGATCTCCGTCGAGCTCACCGCCAACCCATCCCACCTCGAAGCTGTCAACCCGGTCCTGGAAGGAATCGTCCGCGCCAAGCAGGACATTCTTGATAAGGGCGAGGACGGCTTCACGGTCCTGCCGCTGCTGATGCACGGGGACGCGGCTTTCGCCGGCCAGGGTGTGGTGGCCGAGACCCTGAACCTGTCCCAGCTGCGCGGCTACCGCACCGGCGGCACCGTGCACGTGGTGGTCAACAACCAGGTCGGCTTCACCACCTCGCCGGCCCAGTCGCGATCCAGCCTGTACTGCACCGACATCGCCCGGATGATCTCGGCGCCGATCTTCCACGTCAACGGCGATGACCCGGAGGCCTGCGTGCGGGTCGCCAAGCTCGCGGTGGAATATCGGTTGAAGTTCAAGAAGGACGTCGTCATCGACATGGTCTGCTACCGGCGGCGCGGCCACAACGAGGCCGACAACCCGTCGTTCACCCAGCCGCTGATGTACGACATCATCGACAACAAGCGCAGCGTCCGGAAGCTTTACACCGAGGCCCTGATCGGTCGCGGCGACATCACGATGGCCGATGCCGAAGAGGCCCTGAAGGACTTCCAGGCTCAGCTGGAAAAGGTGTTCCTGGAAACCCGGGATGCCTCGTCCAAGCCGCGGCCGGAGCAGGTGATGGAGTCCCGGCCGCAGGAGCCGAGCCTGCCCACCGCGATCCCGATCGAGACCATCAAGACCATCGGTGAGCTCTACGCCAATCACCCGACCGGCTTTGCCATCCATCCCCGGTTGAAGCCGCAGATCGATCGCCGGGTCGCTCAGACCACCGGCGGTGACATCGACTGGGCCACCGCCGAACTGCTCGCCTTCGGCTCGCTGACCGTGGACGGCTGCCCGGTGCGGCTGGCCGGCCAGGATTCCCGGCGCGGCACCTTCACCCAGCGACACGCGGTGCTGATCGACCGCAACACCGGCGAGGAATACACCCCGCTGCGCCACATCCCGGACGCCAAGGCGGCGTTTCGGGCCTACGACTCGCTGCTGTCGGAATACGCCGCGATGGGCTTCGAGTACGGCTACTCGGTCGCCAACCGGGACGCCCTGGTGGTCTGGGAGGCCCAGTTCGGTGACTTCGCCGATGGCGCCCAGACCATCGTGGACGAGTTCATCGCCTCTGGCGAGGCCAAGTGGGGCCAGCGGTCCTCGGTGACGCTGCTGCTGCCGCACGGCTATGAGGGCCAGGGGCCGGACCACTCGTCCGGCCGGCCTGAGCGATTCCTGCAGCTGGCAGCAGAGAATAACCTTACGGTGGCGATGTGTTCTTCACCGGCCAACTACTTCCACCTGCTCCGCCGGCAGGCATTGAGCGGGTTGCACCGGCCGCTGATTGCCTTCACGCCGAAGTCCCTGCTGCGGCTCAAGAGCGCGGTCAGCCAGCTGGACGACTTCACCACCGGCAGCTTCCAACCGGTGATCGGTGACAACGCGCTGGATCCGGCCGGGGTGAGCCGGGTGGTGCTGTGCTCGGGCAAGATCTACTACGACCTGCTGGCCGCCCGCACCGCCGCCGAGCGCACCGACGTCGCGATCATCCGGCTGGAGCAGCTGTACCCGCTGGCCGGCAACGAGGTTGCCGCCCAGCTGGCAAAGTACCCGAACGCGCAGCTGATCTGGGCGCAGGAGGAACCGGCCAACCAGGGGGGCTACCCGTTCATCGCTTTGAACCTGCCCGAACGGCTGGCCGAGCACGGCGATACCCGGCCGATCTACCGGGCATCGCGCAAGGCCTCGGCCTCGCCTGCGGTCGGTTCGGCCAGCGTGCACGAGGCGCAGCAGCGCGAAGTAGTCGCCACCGCACTGGGCTAGCCTGCGCTGGGCGGCTGCACAGCCAGTACGCCCAGCTCGGGCCGGCCGACCGCCGGCACTAGATTGATCGCATGCCCACTACGATCGCAGCAGACCAGCCGGTGGGTTGGGGAATCCTTGGCGCCGGCGGCATCGCAACCAAGTTCGCAACCGATCTGGTCCGGAGCGGGACCAACGTACTGAGCGCGGTGGCTTCCCGCTCGCAGGCCCGCGCCGATGCCTTCGCGGCACGGTTCGAGGCAGGTGCGGCGTACTCGGACTACCGGCAACTGGTCACCGATCCGGCAGTGGACGTGGTCTATATCGCGACCACTCACCCGCAGCACCGCGACCAGGCCTTGCTGGCGATCGAGGCCGGCAAGGCGGTGCTGATCGAGAAGCCGGTCTGCCTGAACGCAGCTGACGCAAGACTGGTCTTCGAGGCCGCGGAATCGGCCGGGGTCTTCGCGATGGAAGCCATGTGGATGCGCGCCAATCCGCTGATCCGGACTGCCCAGAAGCTGATCTCCGACGGCGTGATCGGCGAGGTCCGGTCGGTACAGGCCGAATTCGGACTGGGGCTGGCCTACGACCCGGCGCACCGGCTCTACGACCTGGCCAACGGTGGCGGTGCGCTGCTCGACCTCGGCATCTATCCGGCCACTTTCGCCTGGATCTTCTTGGGTAAACCCGATGACGTAACTTTTCGCGGGACGGTCAGCCCGTCCGGCGCGGACGAGACCGTGGCGATGCAGTGGGCCTACCCGGACCGGCGCGATGCCCAGCTGTGGTGCTCGACCTCGATGATGGCGCCCAATCGTGGCCTGATTATCGGCGAGCATGGTTGGATTCGGACCGAGGGCCGGTTTCACCGGCCGGACGGGCTGACCGTGACCAATCGGGACGGCCAGGTCACGGTGGACGACCCGCTGCCGGCCGACCTGCCGGGCTATGGCCCGGAGATCGACGAGGTCGAGCGTTGCCTGCGAGCAGGGGCGCTGTCCAGCCCACTGGTGCCACCCGCCGAGACCCTGCAGATCCTGCAGGTTCTCGACGACGTCCGGGCCGGGCTCGGGGTCAGCTACCCCGGCGAATGATCGGGCCTGCGTGGCTGCCAGCAGGCCGGCGCCGCGACAACTCCGACGCGTTACCCGAGACCAGAAGGTGGGCTGATGTACTTCACGGATAAAGGGATTGAGGAACTGCAGAGCCGGCGGGGTGAGGAGCAGGTCAGCCTCGACTGGGTCGCCCAGCGGCTACAGACCTTCCTCGATCTGAACCCCGAGTTCGAAACTGCGGTGGATCGCTTTGCCACCTGGTTGGCCAGGGCCGATGACGAGGACGACTAGTCCCCGCCAAGTACGGCTAGTGCTGCGAGCCCTCGCGGATCGCGATCGCAGCCAGTGCGCAGAGCGCGACGATCAGCATCCCGATACCGGGGCCTGTCATGGTGATCATGGTGGACCTCCCTTCGACCACCATCCTGCCTCGCAGCTTTACGTACATGCAAATATGTAAAGTATCTCGTCAGTCACAGCCATTTCGTCCACCCATTAGGCCAGATAGGGCGGTGAGTCCAGTCCGGCTACGCGGTGCTATCAAGCCCCGAGATCCGGAGCAGCCGCAGGAACAGCTGCGAGAACGGCCCGATGCTGATCGCGAACAGCACCGTGCCAAGGCCCACCGAGCCACCGAGCAGCCAGCCGACCACCAGCACGGCCAGCTCGATGACGGTCCGGGTCAGCCGGATCGAGCGGCCGGTTCGGCTGGCCAGGCCGGTCATCAGCCCGTCCCGGGGGCCCGGGCCTAGCCGCGCGGAGATGTACATGCCGGTGGCCAAGCCGCAGAGCGCGATCCCGCCGGCCAGCATGGCCGCCTGGGCCAGGTAGCCGTGCTGATCCGGTAGCACCTGCAGCGCCTGGTTCATCGACAGTCCGACCACCACCACGTTGCTCGCGGTGCCAACTCCAGGCCACTGCCGCAGCGGCCACCAAAGCAGCAGCACCAGCGCGCCGACGATGACCGAGATCGTCCCGATCGCATGGCCGGTCCGGACGGCCAGGCCCTGATGCAGCACGTCCCACGGGTCCAGGCCGAGCCGAGCCCGCACCATCATCGCGTCCGAGATCCCGTACAGCACCAGGCCGAGGTACAGCTGCACCAGCCGCTGGCTCCACAGCCGGGCCGCGCCAGCCCGCTCGGTGCTGGCTGGCTGAAGGTCCGGTGTCGCGGTCATGGCTCCATGATCGCGACCAGTTGCTCACCAGATATATAGCCAATCTTGCTCAGCTGGCCTGATCTGGCT